>CAYHCU010000036.1:0-17531 GCA_964355035.1 uncultured Flavobacteriales bacterium
AAAAACCGCAGTTGGATGAAATTGAATAAACTCCATCACTTTGACAATTCCCTGGGCCCGATAGACCATTGCTATGCCATCGCCGGTAGCAATCACAGGATTTGTAGTAGAGCGATAAACCTGTCCGGCCCCACCGGTAGCAACCATTGTAATACGCGATAAGATAGTCGCCACTTCACCGGTATGTAAATTCAATGCGTATGCACCATAACTTTGAATGTCAGGAGAAGACCTTTTTACTTCCTCTCCCAAATGATGTTGAGTGATAATATCAAGAGCGAAGTAATGTGTATACATTAAAATATTCGGATGACTTCTTATTTGCTCAAGAAGAGCACGTTCAATTTCATTTCCGGTTGCATCTTTAAAGTGAAGTACGCGGTGAGCACTATGTCCGCCTTCTTTAGCAAGATCATAATTCCCATTTTCATTTTTATCGAAACGAGTTCCCCATTCAATAATTTCACGAATTCTATCTGCACCTTCAGTAATTACGGTTCGCACAACTTCTTCGTTACAAAGACCGGCACCGGCAATTAAAGTGTCTTTAATATGCTCCTCGAAAGAATCCGGTGCTTGCAAAACCCCGGCAATGCCACCTTGGGCATACTTTGTATTCGACTCATCGGCATCTGCTTTGGTGATTATAAGCACCTTTCCAAAGGGCGCAACTTTGAGCGCAAAAGTTAATCCGGCGATGCCTGAACCAATAACTAAAAAATCAACCTGACGCCTCATATTGTGATTTCGGATTGCGGAATTCGGATTATGCTTAATAATACGAGACCATCCACAAAATTTGTCAGTAAAAGTAGGGTTAGAATGGTTAAAAAGCTAGTGAAATTTCTAAAAAATCAAGTCAAAATGCGGCCGCGTTTTGACTTTTGCATTTTGACTTTTAACTTCTGAATTCTGACTTTTGAATTTCAATAAGAAGTCCTTCCAAATAATCCGTACCTTTACCTTATGGAAAAAATAGTCGTCAATATTTATGCAGAATCAACACCAAATCCTGCGTCAATGAAATTTGTAGTGAATCGTTATTTATTGGAAGCCGGCAGTGTTGAATACAATTCAAAAGCATCTGCACACAATTCACCATTAGCGCAACAGCTATTTTCATTCAGTGGAATTTCATCGGTATTTATAAGTTCAAATTTTGTGACGTTAACAAAAACGAACGATTTAGATTGGCATGAATTAATACCGATTATCAGAACTTTCATGAAATCATTTTTTGAAAGTAACGAAGCTGTTTTTACCGGACCAACGGAGCAAGTCGCTGATGTTACTATAGAAAGAACAAAAACGGCGTCAGCAATTGAGACAAAAATTATTGAAGCATTAGACGAATATGTTAAGCCGGCAGTTGAACAGGATGGTGGAGCAATTCATTTCAAATCATTTGAAGACGGAGTGGTTACTGTGGTGATGAAAGGATCTTGCAGTGGTTGTCCTTCTTCAACTGTAACTTTAAAATCAGGGATTGAAAGATTGTTAAAGCAATTGATACCTGAGGTGAGTGAGGTAGTTGCGGAAGCATTATAAAAAAAATTGTCCCGCAGAGAATACGCAGAAAAGCGCCGAACTTCAGTCCACTCCTTCGGAGCTATGCTATGGAATATGCCAATTTCTACAAACAGAGAGGGGATGGGAGGAAAGTAAACCCTACAGATGCTTGCAGCATTGAAGTTGTTTTTTCATCTACCTATCGACATGAGGAAGAATCGGATTCCGTTAGCTGTCGTACTTAGAAACCTACAAGGTTCTTACAGAATGACAGTCGTGTTACTTATTAAGGGGGCGAGGAAGATAAAAACCTACAAGATTCTTCCAGAATTTTACTGTCTACGTAAGTAAAATGTTTTCATTTAAATAATCTTATTAAGAACTAAGTTTTGTTTGAAAGATGAAAATGCTGCAAGGATCCTGTCACTTTCTAGGAACAGCAACTCGCTAACCCCAACTTTTAATACTGACCCATTATTTTTTTATCGCGAAGAACCAAATACAAACTTATTTTTCTCTGCGGAATCTGCGGGAATCTGCGGGAAAAAAATTTGAAACGCTTCAGCTTTATTGACTCTCTACCAACCTAAAACCCAGCCGAACATTAACGGAGCAACAATAGAAGCATCCGATTCGACAATGAATTTAGGTGTATGAATATCGAGTTTTCCCCATGTAATTTTTTCATTTGGTACAGCGCCGGAATATGAACCATAACTAGTAGTTGAATCACTAATTTGGCAGAAATAAGACCAGAAAGGAACATCATGCCACTCAAGATCTTGATACATCATTGGAACAACACAGATCGGAAAATCGCCGGCGATACCACCGCCGATTTGGAAGAAGCCAATCCCTTTTCCGCCGGAATTCTTTCTGTACCAATCTGCCAACCACACCATATATTCAATACCACTTTTCATAGTGGTTGCTTTCATTTCACCTTTTATAACATAGGAAGCAAAAATATTTCCCATCGTAGAATCTTCCCAACCCGGAACAACAATAGGAAGATTTTTTTCGGCAGCAGCCAACATCCAGGAATTTTTCGGATCTATTTCATAGTATTGTTTCAGATCACCGGACAACAGCATTTTATACATAAATTCATGCGGGAAATATCGCTCGCCTTTTAACTCAGCATCATTCCACACTTTATGTATATGCTTTTGCAAACGACGAAAAGCTTCTTCTTCCGGAATGCAAGTATCAGTAACACGATTATAATGATTCTCCAACAAATCCCACTCTTCTTGCGGACTCAAGTCACGATAATTCGGCACACGCTTGTAATGATTGTGTGCAACAAGGTTCATGATGTCTTCTTCCAGATTTGCACCGGTGCAAGAGATAATAGATACCTTATCTTGTCGAATCATTTCGGCCAAAGAAATCCCCAATTCAGCAGTACTCATTGCTCCGGCTAAAGTGATCATCATCTTTCCACCTTCATCAAGATGTGTAACATAACCTTTAGCAGCATCCATCATGGCGGCTGCATTAAAATGGAGATAATTCTTCTCCATGAATTGAGAAATCGGACCTTTTGTCATTTTATTTTTTTATTGCTGAACTTTTTTGAGGAAAACTACATAGGTAGGAAAGTGATCACTATAGCCTGAAATATAATTATCGAAATCAAAGGTTCTCTTGGGGTAACCTTTGTATCGACCCTCTGTTTGAATCATCCAAGGTTTAGAGAAAATATGAGCTTCACGAAAAAAGAAACCGGACTGCTCTTTACCAAGGAATCCACTTGAAATCATGATCTGATCAAACAAATTCCAACTGTCATTATACGCTAATGTGCCAATTCCTTGTTGATAAGGTTCAACCCAAGGATTGAACATTCCACCTCTTTCAACTTTGGATTTATCTCCTTTAGCTCCGATAACTTTTGCAACACTTGGACTAACAGGATCATCATTTAAATCACCCATCAGAACAATTTTTACGTCCGGATTGATCGCAGTCAAAGAATCTATTTTATTTCTACAAACTGAAGCTGCTTTTGCACGACCCGGAGCACTTACTTCTTCACCACCACGGCGAGAAGGCCAGTGACCGACCATAACGAAAAGATCTTCACCATCATATTTCCCATGAACAAAAAGAATGTCTCTGGTATATCGTGGAGTTCCATCCTCGTCAAACAGAGGAACAAAAAGCGATTCACTGCTTATCAGTGTAAAATACTTAGGATTATACAACATAGCCACATCAATTCCTCTAATGTCAGGAGAATCATAATGGACGATTTGATAATTTCTGCTTTTTAATAGAGGATGATTTACAAGGTCATGTAGAACAGTTTCGTTTTCAACTTCGGCATTACCAATGATTGATAAACCATCCGGTGACATATCTGTTCCGATCTGGGAAATTACTTTCGCCAGATTTCCAACCTTATCAAGATAAACTTCGCTTGTGTAATGTTTGGTTCCGTTTGGAAGAAATTCTGCGTCACTAATTTTAGGATCATCGATCGTGTCAAAAAAGTTCTCAAGATTGTAAAATCCTAAAAGAGCCACTTTGTAATTTACTTTTTGTGCATTTGCTTTTGATAAAAGAATCGAGCAAAATACAGCAAGAATAATTTTAATTCTCATCTATCTGATTTTTTATTGGGCGACAAACATACAAAAAGCATTGCCGCTGATTGTAAATTCCGAATGAATATTTCCTGAAGTGTTAATATTTAGTGCAAATTGAATATTATTGGAGAAACGCCCAAATACAAAGAATAACATTGAATTAAGTCCAATTTTGAAGCAATGTTAGCAGCTCTGTCATTTCATTGTCATTACTGATTAAAAATTAACTCAAAACCACTGAACCACAGGTTCTTATTAAGAATACATGAATATCTTCATTACATTAGAGGTCTTTTGCTAATTTGTTTAGCTTTGTCACCCCAAAATTAATTCTAATACCAATTAACCAAACTATGAGTTTAATCAAAAAACTACTTTTCATTCTAGTCTTCTCTCTACCTGCCTTTGCTTTTGCGCAAACCGGCACAATAAAAGGAACGGTGAAGGATGATGCGAATCAACCGATTGGAAAAGCAACGGTAAAGGTGCAAGGAACGACAATTCAGACGACCACCGATTCATTAGGCTCTTATGAGCTTAAAAATGTTCCTTATGGTAAAACGACAATTGTAGTCGGCGACGAAAAAGTGACACTTTCTACAGAAGTGTTAACTGTTGATCAACCACAAATTGAAAAAAATGTTGTTACCGCTTCAGGCGTTCATGTTGAATCCAGCACTGAAATCCCCACATTGTCTTTAGGTGATGATGAAGTTAGAGATAATACTTCTCAAAACGTATCCAGCGTTTTAACTGCTGGAAGAGACCCGTTCAATTCTGCTGCAAGTTTTGTATTCAGCGCTGCTCGTTTCCGTATTCGCGGATATGATGGTGACAATGCACCGGCATTAATGAATGGTGCTATTGTAACCGATTTAGCAAATGGTCGAACAGAGTATAATGTATGGTCAGGGTTAAACGACGTTGTCCGTTCCCGTGACAATTCACTTGGCCTAAGTCCTACTAACTTCTCTTTTGGAGGAATTGGCGGCGGTTCAAGTATTGATAGCCGTGCATCAAAACAACGTAAGCAACTTTCTATTTCTTATGCTTCATCCAACCGTGTTTATGATAACAGACTTGTTGTCACTTATGGTTCAGGTGTTAGCAGCAAAGGTTGGTCGTATTCAATTTCAGGTTCACGTCGTTGGGCAGAAGAAGGTTATACACCGGGAACCTTTTATGATGGAACATCACTATTCGGTTCACTTGAAAAGAGTTTGAATAAAGAACACTCATTATCACTTACTGCTTTTGGTGCACAAACTAAATCAGGACGTAGTTCTGCTGTTGTACAAGAAATGTACAATCTGGCAGGATCAAATTATTACAATCCGCTTTGGGGTTACCAAAACGGCAAGAAAAGAAATTCATCAGTTGCAAATAATTTTCAACCGGTTTTAATTCTTTCACATGAGTGGAAAATTAACGAGAAATCAAGTTTAGAATCATCCGTTTCTTATCAGTGGGGTAAAAACAAAGTTTCAGGAATCGACTGGTATAACGCTACAGATCCAAGACCGGATTACTATCGCTACTTACCAAGTTTTGATCCTGCATATGGTGATGATCCTATATCTTATGCTCAAGACTCCGTACGACTTGCAAATTATCTAACTGCAAACGAATCTGCTCGTCAGATTGATTGGAATAAAATTTACGAAGCAAATCAATTGCACGACACTGCGAAATACATTATTTCAAATCGCGTAATTGATGCCACACGTTTTGGTTTCAATACGACTTACAATTCAGAAATAAACGACCATCTTTCATTTACGGCTGGTTTATCGTATCAAAAACAAGATTTAAATTACTACAAAGAAGTTGAAGATCTTTTAGGTGGCAAACATTTTGTCGATTTGAATCAATTCGCTGATCAAACTTCAATAGCAGATTCTTCAGTGATTCAAAATAACCTTGACAATCCAAATCAATTACTTGGTGCTGGAGACAAATACGGTTATGATTATGTAGCGCATCTTCAAAAAACATCTCTTTGGGCTCAAGGTTCATGGAAATACAGTAAAGTAGATTTCTTCCTTGCAGGACAACTTTCAATGGACGGATTTTACCGCACAGGAAATGTTCGTAATGGGGTATTTGCAAATGATTCTTATGGCGATTCACCGAAAAGAAGCTTTACAACTCCGGGTTTTAAAGGAGGCGTAACTTACAAATACAACGGAAGAAATTATTTCTATGTTAATGGAGCTTATCTCACACGCGCTCCTTTATTTGAAAATGCTTTTGTTTCTCCTCGTACACGTGCTCTTGAAGTAGCAGATATAAAAAACGAAAAGGTTACATCTGTAGAAGGTGGTTACATTTTCCGTGCTCCTCGTGTTAAAGCTCGTGCTACAGCATATATGACACAATTCACTGACATTACAGATGTACGTTCATTTTATCATGGAGACTTTAAAACATTTGTAAATTACGCACTGACAGGAATTAATAAAAGTCATTCAGGACTTGAGTTAGCAATTGATGCAAATATCGGACAAGGGTTCAGTGCATCAGCAGTTGCTTCAATTGGTCAGTTTATTTATACTGATCGCCCTCAGGCTACAATCACACAAGATAACAAAGACACCTTATTAGCTAACAATGAAGAAGTGTACGCTAAAAATCTTCATGTATCAGGCGGACCGCAATCGGCATATACGTTAGGCTTAACTTATCGTTCAAAGCAATACTGGACAGTCTATGTTAACTTCAATTATTTCGATAATATTTATACTGATTTTAATCCTGCCCGTCGTACACTTTCTGCACTTGATTTGGTGAATTATGACAATCCTAAATTTGCTCAGATTCTTGGACAAGAAAAACGTGAAGGTCAGTTTACAATGGACGTGTCAGCAAGCTATTCATGGAAAGTAAACAACAAATTTAAGTCCTTAAAGAAAAACACCTTCCTTGTATTCAATCTTGGAGTGACAAATATTCTTGACAATCAGAATTTGACTACATTTTCTTACGAGCAATTGCGTTTCGATACAGACACGCATGACATCAATACCTTCCCTGCAAAATATTCATACGCTTATGGCGCATCATACTTTGCAAGTATCACATTGCGTTTTAATTAATCCTCTAGAAAAAAACAAAACACTATAATCAAACAAATGAAAAGATCAACTCAAATCCTTCGCTCTGTCATCATCATGATGTTAACAGCAGTTGTTTTCACTTCTTGTGTAAAGAAAGAGTACGATGATTTAACTACAGCCAATGTAGACCCGGCTTTAACATCTACTCTTACCATAAAACAAGCTCAAGCGCTTGCTGTCAATGGCACAACACCTACTTTGATCAATACAGATGTGATTATTGAAGGTATTATTATCGGCGATGATGCTTCAGGTAATATTTACAAAGAAATAATTCTTCAGCAAGACTCATCAGGAATTGCCATACAAGTTGATGTCTCTAATTTTAACACAGACTACCCTGTTGGTCGTCACATTTACGTAAAATGTAAAGGTTTATATATTGCGGATGACGGAGAAGGTAATATCCAAATCGGTAATTCAACTGCAGGTGCAATTGGAAGAATCCCATCAGCTCTGGTTGCTCAATATATCGTGAAAGGGAAATGGGGTCTTCCTGTAATTCCATTAACATTTCAATTAAACGCAAACAACATTCCAACAAACACCCTGGTGAAATTCAACACTGTTGAGTTTCAATCTGCTGATACGGCATTACCTTATGATAATGGCGGTACAGGAAGAGCAATCACAAGTTGTTCAGGAGGTTCTATCAAGGTTTACACAAGCTCTTATTCAACATTTGCAACAGCATTAACACCAAGTGGTAATGGGTCAATTCAAGGTGTTTACAAATTATACGCAGGTAGCGGAGAATTAATCCTTCGTGATCTTAATGACGTAAATATGACAGGCGCACGTTCAGGCTCTGTAACAGGAACTCTTACTCAAATACCAATTGATAGTCTTCGTATGCTTGATCCTGGTGCAGGTAACTCGGCTTGCGGTCCTTCAGGTCGCAAGATCAAAGGTATTGTAACATCTAACAATATTACATCAATGATTACAAGCAGAAATGTCTATATTCAAGATGGCACTTCTGCAATACTTGTTCGCTTCGCAACAGCAAATCAATTTGCAATAGGAACTGAAGTTGAAATTAATATTTCAGCGGTAGAGATCTCGACATTTGCAGGTGTACTTCAATTGAATAATGTACCAAACTCTAATGCAACAGCAACAGGAACAGGTACAGTAGTTCCGAGAACTGCTACAATTGCAGACATCAATACCAATTATAATGCTTGGGAAGGCCAGGTAGTAAAAATTGATGGCGTGACGATTACCGGTTCAGGAACCTACTCGGGAGCAAATACGCTTAATGACGGAAGCGGAACACTTACTCTTTACACAAGCTCTAGTGCAACTTTTGCATCAACAGCATATCCAACAGGAGTTGTATCTGTTACAGGAATAATAACAGAATACAATGGATCAAAAGAACTTTTGATTCGTGATGTGACAGATGTTCAATAATCGAATTTTGTAATAAAATTAAAAGGGCTTCTTAATTGGGAGCCCTTTTTTTTGTGCTGAAGAAACTGCTTCACTAACTTTTATGTCGCCCCTACGGGGCTAAATTTGGTGCGACCTTCAACTGTATACCGATATGTTGCCCCTATGGGGCTGGGGGTTTGGTTAACGAGATGTGACTTTTTTGACTGGTTTTTTGGTTAGTAAGATGAATTCTTTTTGAGAAAGGTGACAGCAATATTCTGAAAGAATCTTGTAGGTTTTTAAGTACGACAGTTTACGGAATCCAATTTTTCTCATTTCTACTAATAGACGAGAAGGAAATTTTTGTTCACTCCCCGGAAAATGAATGTGACTTTTTGGATAAATTTAGTTCTCACAAACTTTTGAAGCTGACTTGAAAAATCTCAAACTCTCCTCTAAAAACCCCTTCGGATTTTCGGCATGAACCCAATGTCCGGCATTCGGAACAGTTTTTATTTCTACGTTTGAAAATCGTTGGTGGATGATTTTTTCGTGTTCGGCATTAATATATTCTGAATGCTCACCACGAAGGAACAATGTGGGCACATCGACTACATCATTTCCCGGAAGCGCTTCGCCGATCATTTCTATATTTTCTTCTATCTCCTGCAAACCGAAACGCCAGTCTAACTGAGTTTCTGTTTTCCAATAAAGATTCTTTAATAGAAATTGAATAATGCCTTCGTCCTGTAGTGAAATTCTTAACACACTCTCTGCTTCTTTCCTGCTTTTGATCTGATTTAAATTAACCGAATGCAATGCAGACAAAACAGTTTTATGATGCTGGGGATAATATGAAGGTGAAATATCAACAACGATCATTTTATTTACCAATTTGGGGTATTCTCTTGCAAAATACATAGCCGTTTTGCCACCCATAGAATGGCCAATGATATCCGCTTTCCGTATGCTTTCATCTTGCATTAAAAGTTTGATGTCATTCGCCATAAAATCATAAGAGAAATCGAAACTATGTGCACTTCGTCCGTGGTTCCGCTGGTCAATCATATAAACTCCAAAACCTTCGAGAGCATAAGCATTAGAAAGTGTAGCCCAATTATCGCTTTGTCCAAATAAGCCATGCAGAATTAAAAGTGGTTTCCCTTCGCCAATTTTTTTAAAATGAATTTTCATTTCAATTGACGTAAATAAAGTTGAACAGTATTTTCCAAACCAAAATAAAGCGCATCAGAAATCAGTGCATGACCAATTGAAACTTCAAGTAAGTGCGGAATATGTTGTGCAAAGAATTTCAGATTTTCTAAACTTAAATCGTGACCGGCGTTGATTCCTAGTCCGAGTGCAACTGCACTTTTTGCAGCAATCACAAAAGGAGCGATTGCTTTTTCTCTATCCTGAGAATAGTGACTTGCATACGCTTCCGTATAAAGTTCGATTCGATCGGTACCTGCATCTTTTGCATGAAATATCATTTCCACATCACTATCGATAAAAACAGAGGTTCTCACACCATAACTGCGAATTTCAGCCAGGCATTCCTTCAAAAAAGATTTATGTTCAAGAGTATTCCAGCCTGCATTCGAAGTGAGAACATGAGGAGGATCAGGAACAAGAGTAGCCTGATCCGGTTTTATTGCTTTTATTAGCTGCAGAAACTCTTTTGAAGGATAACCTTCAATATTAAACTCGGTTTTAACAATTGGCTTTAAGTCAAAAACATCCTGCCGGCGAATATGCCGCTCGTCAGGCCGAGGGTGAACAGTTATTCCCTCCGCTCCAAATCGTTGTAAATCGATAGCAATTTTTACAAGATCAGGAACATTTCCTCCGCGCGCATTTCGCAATGTGGCGACCTTATTGATATTTACGCTTAGTTTCGTCATTACTTCATCAGTAGAATGTAAAAATCAGTATAAAGATCGGAAACGAAAAGGATTGGTATACAAGTTGTCGTATATCAGTGAAAACAAAACAATTACATTCTAATAAGATTTCCTCCGAAAAAATCTCAAACTAATTATATTCCGTAAGTTTGAAAACGGAAAAATGCTGAAAACCTTATTTTCAGATAGACGTAAACGAATACAATTATGATTGCAAAAGAACTGATTAATGACTCTTTTCCTCCGTTAAAACTGAGCGATACAGGTTTAAAAGGATTAAACTGGATGGAAGAATTTCGACTTGAGCACATGCCAATTGTCGATGGGGTGAATTATATTGGTTTGGCAAATGAAGAAGATATATTGAAATTACGCTCCCTAGAGCAACCTTTGGCAATTCATAATCTTCCTTTGATTCGCCCTTTTGTCAGATTTAATCAGCCGGTTTTTGAGGTTGTAAAATTGATTTCAAAAGACAAGCTTACGATAATTCCTGTTCTTGATCAGGACGATCATTACATTGGATTAATCACACTTGCAGATGTCTTAAAACATTATTCCGAAAGCGGAATTTTTGAAGATGCAATGGGCATTATTGTATTAGAAGTCGGTCTCAAAAGTTATTCTTTAAGTGAAATATCTTCACTGGTAGAAGCAGAAGGAGCAAGAATCATGAGTTGCTATATGACCCCAAATCCTGAGAATGAAACTTTTGATCTTACACTAAAAATCAATCAACAAGAACTCTCAAGAATATTGTCTTCTTTTAATCGTCGCGGTTTTTATGTGAAAGAATTTTACCATCAAAGTGAATTCATTGACGACATGCAAACTCGATACGATTCGCTAATGAATTACTTAGGGATATGATCCGTCATGCATATTTTAAAACACATTTGCATATCTTTTAGTTTACTACTTCTTGTTTCAATTTCAAAAGTAACTGCTAAAAATTTATCTGACACAACCTTAATCGCTTCTCCGGATTCTACATCTGAATATTATATTACCGATCAGATTGTATTAATCGGAAATAAGATCACAAAGCCGCGCATCCTTTTTCGAGAATTAACTTTTAAGAGCGGAGATACATTATCGTTATCAGATATTGATATCCATATCCGTCGAAGCGAAGAAAATTTGGAAAACACATCACTTTTTAATTCTGTGAAGATTACATGGCTTCAAGATAACAACCATGTCAATTTTTATATTCTGGTAACAGAACGTTGGTATATTTTTCCACTACCAATATTTGAAATTGCAGAACGAAATTTTAATGTCTGGTGGGAAACGAAAGATTTTTCACGTGTGATTTATGGCGGCACATTGGATTGGAATAATTTCAGAGGAAGAAACGAGGTCGTGGCAGTTTCCGCACGATTAGGTTACACCCAACGTTTTAGTTTTTATTATAACATTCCATCTTTGACGCGTGGACAAAAATCCGGCTTAACATTTAGTTTAGCATATGCAAGAAATCATCAAACATCCATCCGAACGCTGGAAAATAAAATTGTCTACTATAAGGATTCCGAAATTTTCACAAGAAGAGAATTAGGCGGCTCACTAGTGTACACTTATCGCCCTGGAATAAATGTGACACATAATTTTGAAGTCGCTTATCGCCATTCCGATGTAGAAGATACTGTTATCTCACTAAATCCAAATTATTTCGCTAAAGGTAGTTCAGTAAATTATACAACTCTCCGTTACTTCCTGAAAATTGAACACCGTGACCTCGCAGTGTATCCGTTAAAAGGAAATTACTTTGATGTTGAATTAGTAAAAAACGGTTTAACTTTTCTGAATGATGATATTGATCTCTCATACGTTGTTTCACATTACAAACAATTCTGGCCATTGTCGAAAAGATTTCATTTTGGTGCAGGACTAAGTGTGAAATATTCCTTTCAATCGAAGATGCCGTATTACTTTACAAAAGGGTTAGGCTACAGTCGTGATTTTATTCGAGGTTATGAATATTATGTAATGGATGGAGAACATTTTGCCTTGTTAAAGACAGGAATAAAATTTACGCTGATGTCTAAGAAAGAAGTTTATGCGCCCTTTATTCCTTTAAACAAATTTGCAACCATCCCTTTCGCTTTCTATCTCAATCTGTTTTCAGATTTCGGTTACGTCAGCGATTCACAATTCAAGGAAACTAATTATCTGAACAACAGCTGGCAATATGGTTATGGAGCGGGTTTAGATTTCGTAACTTATTACGACATGATTTTCCGTTTAGAATATTCATTCAACAAATTAGGAGAATCAGGATTTTTTCTTCATTTTACATCACCAATTTAGACTGCTAAGGATTCAAACAACATGAAAATATGTTTATACGGTCGACCGGGCATAGGGAACCAGGCCGAGCTTACAGAAGGAATCATTAGTATCCTGATCAAAGGAGGACATACCGTTTCCATGCATCGGCCATACTATGATTTTATGAGAACGCAATCCAAGCTTCCATTATCAGTGGAATGTATTGATAGCGGCAAAGAATTATTGGGAAACACTGATTTTCTCTTTAGTATTGGAGGCGATGGAACATTGTTGGACACCATATTTTTGGTCAAGGAGTCCGGTGTACCTGTAGTCGGTATTAATGCCGGCAGATTAGGTTTCCTTGCATCGATTTCGAGAGAAAATTTAGAGAGTGCTATAGAGAGTTTAGCGAAAGGTCATTTTGCATTAGATTCAAGAACACTACTGCGTTTAGAGACAAATCACCCCATCTTTGAAGGAGAAAATATTGCTTTGAATGAATTCACTATTCATAAAAAGGAAACTTCAAGCATGATCACAATTCATACTTACCTCAATGGAGAATATTTAAACTCTTATTGGGCCGATGGAATTATGATTTCGACTCCGACGGGCTCCACCGGATATAATCTCAGTTGCGGAGGACCGATTATCGTACCTCAATCCGAGTCGTTCGTAATTACACCAATTGCACCTCATAACCTGACAGTACGACCAATCGTGGTATCCGACAAAAACGTAATCTCCCTCGAGGTAGAAGGCCGGAGTCAGCGTTTTATGGCTACCTTAGATTCTCGATCTGCCACGATTGACAGCACCTTTCAGTTGGCGGTTAGGAAAGAAACCTTCAATATAAATCTTGTCCGTTTCAATTCTGAAAACTTTCTAAGCACACTGCGCAAAAAATTAAATTGGGGCTTAGACACAAGAAATTGATACTAAACAAGTTAAAGGAAATCAATAAGAAATTAAAAAATAATATTATTGGAACATAGTCACCATTGACCTACGTATATGTGTTCATATTTTTAATTTATTATATTTGCCGCTCTCACGCTAACTCATGAAGAAAGCATTACTCATTATATTATCTGTTATCCTACTGATTCCGACCATTTCCGAGGGTCAAAGGTGGAAACGTCAACGCTATGAATTCAGCTTTGGGGCCGGAGTAAGTAATTTCTTAGGTGAATTGGGAGGCGCAAATCAAATAGGAACACATTATTTCAAAGATATTGAATGGTCCATGTCACGGTTAGCTGTTGCTGCAGGTTTGCGTTATAAGCTAAGTAATTATTTCGCTCTGAAATCTCATCTAAGCTATGCTAGAGTCGCCGGTGATGACAAGTTAACCAACGAATTTTTTAGAAATTACCGTAATCTGAATTTCTATTCCGACATCTACGAGTTTAATATCAATTTTGAAGGCGCTTTTCAGCAAGAACAAATTGGTCACCGTTACCGACTCAGAAAAGTGAAAGGGATAAGAGGTTATGAAATTTACACCTATGCTTTTGTTGGCGCAGGGGTTTTTTATTTCGATCCAAAAACAAATTACCAAGGAACAATTGTTCGTTTGCAACCATTAGGAACAGAAGGACAAGGTTTCGTGGCAACAAGGAGTAAATATTCATTGCTTCAATTTGTAATTCCTGTTGGAATTGGGTTTAAATACACACTTGACCGAAGTTGGGGAGTTGGACTGGAATTAGGAATCAGAAAAACATTTACTGATTACATTGATGACGTAAGCACTACATATTTCGATTTTACAAGTTATTCCGGAACCGATCCATTGTCAATGCAATTATCTGACCGTTCGAATCACTCCTCTCCTGATATTACTATGGCAGGTTCTCAGCGCGGCGATCCCCGAGAAAACGACTCTTATATGTTTGCAGTTTTCAGCATAAACTATAAGCTTTCAAACGGCAGAGGTAGTTTACCGAGATTCTAAACACTCAATTTTTCGCAAGGAGCCTCGTTAGTTATCTTCTGCACCACTCAAATTCATGTCGACCCGATTTCTTAAATACTGTCTTGCTTTAGCTTTATTTGCTTCATTTTCAAGTGTAAAAGCGCAATACAATGATTTTGGATTCATGATTGGGGCTTCCAATTACAAAGGAGAACTTTCAGAACACACCTTTAATACAGACTTCTTGCACCCTGCTTTCGGCGCTTTTTACCGTCATAATTGGGATCGCAGATGGAGCTGGAAAGTAGAATTAAATTACGGCAAAATTTCAGGGGATGATGCTTATGCCAGCACCGCTTATGAAAGAGACCGGAATTTGTCTTTTGAGAGTACAATTTTAGAACTTTCTCCACAGATAGAGTTCAACTTTTTTCCGTATGAAACCGGACATCCTGACTTTCCATTTACACCCTATTTGTTTACCGGATTAAGCATTTTCAGTTTCAATCCGAAAGCCAATTTTGGTGGCGACTTAGTCGAATTGCAACCCTTAGGTACCGAAGGACAAGGAATAAACGGAACAAAAAAATACAAGAGAACTGCTATTGCCATTCCAATCGGCGGCGGTTTTAAATTCAACATCGGTCGTTTTGGAGTTGGGATTGAAGTTGGAGCACGTCGCTCCTACTCCGATTATATTGACGATGTAAGCACTGTTTATCCTGATCCGGCGCTGTTACAAGCGACCAATAGAACAGCAGCAGTTTTACTCTCCAACCGTTCATTTTCTTCCCGCGACACCAGTATTATTCAGCCTACTTTTAATTTCAAGCAGCGCGGGAATTCATCAGATAAAGATTGGTACCTTTTCGGTGGCATTACAATTTATTTCCGTCTGACAAGTTTTTTGAAAGACATTTGTAGGCCGTTTAAGATGAGGCGGTATTAGCATTTATGTCCCGCAGATTTCGCTGATAGCGCAGATTTTTCGCAGAGAGATTTCTTGTTAAGTAAAATGATTATCGTTTCTGTGATTAGCCCTCCGCTGAGCAGAATGTTAAGCGGAAATTGGGAAGTACTCTGAATACATTTGCGCTCAAGCGTCATTCTGCCCTACCGAAGCGCTATTGATTTTACTTTTTTGTTTCCCGCTGATTTCGCTGATCCCGCAGATTTTTCGCAGAGAGATTTCGTGTTGGTGAAACTTTAAGTGAAATTGGGAAGCAGTAAAATACATTTGCGGTTGCCGTTGGGCAGAATGTTAGGCGGAAATTGGGAAGTACTCTGAATACATTTGCGCTCAAGCGTCATTCTGCCCTACCGAAGCGCTATTGATTTTACTTTTTTGTTTCCCGCTGATTTCGCTGATCCCGCAGATTTTTCGCAGAGAGATTTCGTGTTGGTGAAACTTTAAGTGAAATTGGGAAGCAGTAAAATACATTTGCGGTTGCCGTTGGGCAGAATGTTAGGCGGAAATTGGGAAGTACTCTGAATACATTTGCGCTCAAGCGTCATTCTGCCCTACCAAGACACCACTTGTTAGGCGTGTGTGAAAAATTTAAAAGCATCAAAACCAAAAAAAAAATATTCAAATTGTTGCCTAAAATACTGAACACAAACACATTAATTTGAATGCCAGTTATTTTCATCCTAATTCAGCCGAATTCTCATTTTCATCCAACAAAATCCACCCTCAAATTAAGCTCAAAAATCACTATTTTTCGGAAGGGAAAACCCTGTGGTGAGGCTATTATGAATAGAAACGTTTTTAACACTATTTATCATCTCAAAAGCATAAAAAGAGGGCTATTTTCTTAACTTGCGCCGCCTTCCAAAATGCCGAATGAGCTTAAAAGACCAGATAAATACAGAAAAATTACCACAACACATTGCCATCATCATGGATGGGAATGGACGTTGGGCTGAAAAGCATGGGGAGCAGCGGGTATTCGGACATCAAAACGGAGTAAAATCTGTTCGCGATACGACTGAAGCTGCGGCAGAACTGGGAATAAAATATATGACGCTTTATGCTTTTTCAACAGAAAACTGGAATCGTCCGATTGAAGAAGTAAATGCTCTGATGGAATTACTTGTTTTAACCATCAGTGGTGAAAAAGAAACGCTCAACAAAAACAACATTCGACTCATGGCTATCGGTGATCTAAACTCATTGCCGGGCAATTGTCAGAATGAATTAATGGAAGCCATCAAAGACACTTCAAAAAACACAAGAATGACTCTTGTTCTTGCGTTAAGTTATAGCTCACGTTGGGAAATCACGAATGCAATGAAGAAAATTGCAATACAAATCAAAGATGGGAGTTTAGCACCTGAAGCGATCAACGAAGAACTGATTTCATCATCACTTACAACGAAAGGAATTCCTGATCCGGAATTAATGATTCGTACCAGTGGTGAAAGCCGAATCAGTAATTTCTTATTGTGGCAGCTTGCTTACACAGAATTATATTTTACAGACAAACTATGGCCGGAATTCAGTAAAGAAGATTTTTATTCCGCTATACTTGATTACCAAAGCCGCGAAAGAAGATTCGGAATGGTCAGTGCCCAAATTACCAACACTAAATGATGAAACGCTTTCTAGCAGTAATTGCTCTTATTATCACTGTCATTTCGGCTAACGCCCAAGTTCAGATCGGTGGAGAAAATCAACCGATTGATTATGGCAATCCGGGTACGTATGTAATTGGTGGTGTCGTGACCAGTGGAACAAAATATCTCGACGAAAATGTTCTCATCAGTATTTCCGGTTTAACCGTTGGTGATTCTCTTGAAATACCAAGCGAAAAAACCTCCGATGCAATCAAAAACT
>CAYHCU010000037.1:0-17256 GCA_964355035.1 uncultured Flavobacteriales bacterium
ATGTGTAAGTAGAGTAAGAGTTCGTTTCATAGGTGACTACTTACACTACTTACACCTACACCTACACTGACTTACACTAACACCTACACTATTTAGTGTAAGTGTAAGTCAGAGTAACAGTATGTGTAAGTAGAGTAAGAGTTCGTTTCATAGGTGACTACTTACACTACTTACACCTACACTGACTTACATTTACACTCACACTTTAACCTTTCGCCCTATTTTTCCTTCCATTAGTCAAATTCCTGTCGGGAGTATTGCTTTTTCAGGTACATTCATACTGAAAAATTCTCTCTCAATGAAAACATCGCTACGTCTGACTTTTGTATTGTTATTTGTGACCTGTGTTTCGGTTGCGCAACGTACTGCAAATATTTCGCTCTCGGGCGGTGTAACTAATTATACCGGGGATTTAGGAAATGAAAAACTATTTCCTTTCTCTTCAGCAAATACCGGAGCTGCTATTACGCTTCGGAATTTTTTGAATGATCCCAAAAAAACAAAAAATCTTTATCCCTCATTCGATGCTCAAATCAGACTGAGCTGGCATCGTTTGCAATATGATGAAACGTCTTCTATCGGCGATAAAAAAGGTAGCCAATTGCGAAATTATCTTCGTGGTATCAATTTCAGAAATGATCTTTTTGGAACTGAAATAGATTTCACTTACAATGTTTTTATTAACCGGTATGCTCCGCTTTCCAAACCTCGTTTCAGCCTCTTCGTTTCTGCCGGTGTAGGAATGTTCTACGGTAAACCTGTTGCAGACCTTTTCCGAGGTAATGCCTCTCCTGAAAACCGCTATTACTTTTGGAAAGATGGTACTATCCGTGATGTCGCTGAAAATGACAAACAATATGGAAACATTGTCCAAAAAGATGGAAGCTATGAAACTGATCTCCAAAAATGGATGACAGAGGGTCAGGGTTACAATAAGGAATCAAATTCAAAAGCTCCGTATAGCAATTTCAATATCGGATTCCCAATAGGTGGAGGTATTCGTTATGCCTTCAATAAAACATTAACACTTTCGGCAGAATTAAACTGGTATCTTTTCCTTTCGGATTATCTTGATGATGTCAGCGGTCGTTATGCTACCTATGAAGAATTAAAAGCATCGTTCCCAGATGCAACAGAGTACGAATTGGCGAAATATATTTCTGATCCTACCGGTTATGGTACCAATGGTTATGTCGGACCAATTACAAGTATCCGCGGAAACCCCGATCGTAAAGATTCATTCTCCTACCTCAGCCTCGAAATGGCTTACAAGTTTACTTGGAAACAAAAGGGGATTTATGGGCAGTAGTTTTGTTCGATGTTCGATGTTCGTAGTTCGATATTCGAAGTTCAAAGTTCAAAGTTCAAAGTTCAAAGTTCAAAGTTGCGGTGTTTTAAAATGGTGGCTGTTGTTTTCATGAACAACCATTATTAATGGGTCACCTTCATTTCCTGGGGAGAGAACAAAAATGCTCTTCTAAATTTGTGTCTAAAGGAAGAATCGGATTAATTTTGCTGAAGTACTTAGTGAAAGACGAGTTCCTTACTGGATGACACGCAAGCGTACATTTAAGGGGGATAGAAAGGTATTGCTACGAGATTCCGTAGGAATTACTACACATTTATTCACTTGCCTCAAAGGGAAAAAAGCGATTTTACGTTCATAGCTAATGCAGTATGCATCTCGTCGCTTTACGCTACTCCTCCTCCCAATAATGCAATCACAGTGTCTAAGGTAAGGAACTCGTCGGTCTCTAGGAACGGCGGCTCGCAAATACCTATTTGGATTCACCTTTACTAGCAGTAAACAAACTTTTGAACGCACTCATAAATTAAATCTCTCCTCAACTTTTGATGGTGACCCTTATTAATATGTATTTATTTACGAAGTTTTCGCAAGACATTCTCCATTCTCCATTGTCAATTATCAACTGTCAATTATCAACTGTCCACTAAATCACTTATCCTGTATCCCCAACAATTTCATCAACTCATCCAACTTCGGTGATAGGATAATTTCTGTACGACGATTTTTTTTGCGTGCTTCAGCAGTATTTGCCGGATCAATTGGGAAGTATGGACCTTTGCCACTTGCAACGATACGAGTGGGGTCAATGCTTGCGTCTTTCAACAATATCTTTGCAACAGCAGTCGCACGAAGCACACTCAATTCCCAATTGTCTTTGGCGCCACTTGCCAATGTTCCATTGATAGGAATATTGTCAGTATGACCTTCTACTACAATTGTAATATCTTTTTTCGTACCTAAAAGTTTTGACAGATCTTTTAATGCATCTGTTCCTGCTTTTTCTACAACAGTACTTCCTGAACCAAATAATAGGCGCTCTTCCATAGAAACATATACTTGTCCGTTTTTACGATAGATGGATAAACCGTTATTCTCATAACCTAGCAAGGCATCACTCACAGCTTTTTTCAGACTGTTAACAGTACTGTCAGTGCGATTTAATATTCCCTCCAACTCATCTACACGCGCTTGCTTTTCTTTTATTCCTAATCGCAATTCGTTCAGATTTTTTTCTCTGTCGTTCAATGCAATAGAATCTTTTTTCATTCTGTCTTCGCGGCGCTGTAACTCATCACGCGTATTCCTCAACTCTCCAATTAGTTTTCGCGTTTCTTCTGTATTGCCGGCAAGGAGTTTTTCATTGTTCGATAACAGCTTATCATACGATTTTGAAAGCTCATTGTATAATGAAGTTAAACGGTGGTAGCCATTTCCCATGTCCGTTGTATCTTTTACCAATTGCATCATATTCTTTTGCATCTCTGCTCCCGACGCTTTCATCTCTGTGTTTTCTGTCACCAATTTTTGGTTTTCAGAACGTAATTGAGTGTTTTCATCCTGGCAGCTTTGCTCTTTCTTTTGAAGATCTTCAAATTTTCGAGCCGGAATACATGATTGAAAAACCGAAATCATAAGTCCGAATGCAAGAAATCCTGCTAATTTGTTAGTTATTGGGTTCATTAATTCGTATATTAGAGGTTGTGCTGATTCTATGGCGCTAAGTTACCTGTAATAAAACACTCCTTTTGGGGGTTGTTAAGGTAATTTTCAACAATGAATTCGAACATTTTTATTGAAAACTCGTTTTGGGTATAGAGTTTTCTGAAAATACACAAATCGACGACGAATGGAATTTCTGAATAAGAACTGGATTACTGAAAATCAAATCGATTTTGAATACAAGAAATATATGCTTCTTGCTTACTTGCAGCATGTATCCGAAAATTTTACCGATAAAAGACTCTATCCTTATTTAAGCGATTTAGTCGAACACTATAGAAACCTGAAAGCCCTTCAGGAAAATAAACATCAGTTGTATAATCTTTTTCCGGAACGATTGAAAGGCGCAGATCTGGAACATTTCAATCTTATGTATGAAAAAATGATAGGCGATGATGCCATTATGTCTGAAATAGAAAGCATACTCGATTTTTCCATTCCTAAAATGGAAAGTTATTTACGTGAAGGGAAAAAGATCTACGATTTTATAGAAGAACGAATGAAAATTTTCCCTGTCGGATTAATGCCATTGAATTCTGAATTCGGTTATGTGTTTTTGAAAGAAGGAAATTCTCCCGATACAAAAGTGTATGAATACCAGGTAACGATCTTCGAAAACCCGACAGAAAAATATCGCGGTGTTCACTTTTCGTTCCTTACCGTTTACGAAAAAACGATCATGAATACTTTTGAAGCAATAAAATCAGATTTGATTTTATTCAACAAACGTCTTCCAAATCCTGCAACATTTGTAATTGAAACATCTTTGACAATTCCTTTTGAAGAAACTTTTCTTCCATTGGCAAAACGTACGCTGGTGAAAAGATTGGCTAGTTAATGTTTTATTATTCAATAATGACCCAAAAAACAAGTATCAGACATTCAAAGCCATTTTAATTTAGGAAAAGTGTCGAAGTCAAGAAAAATTTGTACTTTAGTTGAATGATAATGTAAATTTAGATCGTTCATAATTCTTACAAAGCAAAATGACATCGGTATTTAAAAAATTAATTTTAATCGCTTTTGTTTTTTCGTTAAATGCAACATTTGCGCAGACATTTCAGACAACGCTTGTGCCTGGAACAGGTAATGCAATGGTTCAGTCACTCGATGGTGGTTTTGTCATTACGGGTTGGCAAGGACCATACGTTCTATTGACTAAAGCCGATTCAACAGGACAGGTTGTTTGGACAAAGCTATTTGGAGATTTATTAGGAATGACTCCTCATAATAAAGGATTCGATATTATCGCTTTGTCAGATGGCGGATTTCTTTTATGTGGAAATTATTTTCCTTCAACAGTTATTAATGGAGCTTATTTTATTCGTACAGATGCTAATGGTGATTCTCTCTGGACAAGATACTATCAGAGTCCATTTCTTACTACGGATGAATATTATTTTTATGAAGTAAGACAAAATTCATTTGGTGAATTTATAGCGGCCGGACAAATCGAGTATGATTCTTCTCTGCCTTTCGACATAGCATTGATGAAGCTCGATAGTTCAGGGAATCAGATATGGCACAAAGAAATTGACCTGGGTAAAAAAGAAACTTTTATGGGATTGGAAATTACTGATAGCAGTTATTCGATAATCGGTGAATCATACATCTTAAACTCTCCTGTCCATGATCATTTTATTTTAAGGACAGACACTTCTGGTATTATGAATTTCAGCAGGTTATATTCTCAATCCCCATGCTGCGATATAATTTCGGATTTCATTATCAAGGATGATCTAAACTATGTGATCGTGGGTTTTCATAATGATTCAACTACATCCTATATCGATTTTTTCGAATTTAATTCAGCGGGTGATACAATTCAATATAATAATATCCCTAATCCTTTGCAGATTCCAATTTCAGGATTTTTCAAGCACTCTAACGGTTATGTTCTTTACGGCTACAAGAGAACAAATAATCTAGATGATGCATTTGTTATAAAGATAGATACTGCTGGAAATGAGATGTGGAGGAAAATTTACGGGGGCTTACAATATGATAATTTGTATGATGGCCTTCTCACAAATAATGGTTTGTTTTCATTTACTGGATTTTCTAACAGTTTTGGTTCAGCAACGGTCTACTTACTACAGACTGACACTCTTGGTTCCATTGTGAGTAACGTTTATTCAGTTGATGGGACAGATATTCCATTCGAACTTTCATTTAATAATGATTCCCAAATGGATATTTTGTGCGACAAGAATTTATGTGGTCCGTATTTCATAGAAATATATAATTATTTGGGTGAAAAAGTGTCTTTGGAAAATGGCTATTCAACTAATATAGGCAGCTTAAAAAATGGCATCTATATTCTTTCACTAATTGACCGTAAACAAATGAAGAAATATATATCACGCCTTTTAATACTAACTAATTAGATCATTAAATATCATGAAAAAATTAAATTTATTCGTCGTTATTTTGTTGCTAAGTCAAGGAAAAAGTTTTTCGCAATGTACATATAATTCTGCCTCTGCCTATTGTAATAATTCAACTCTCGACAACACAAAGAAAAGAGGAATGTATGTGGATTATTTTTTAACACTTGATGGAACAGGAAGCGTTGTTCAGCCCTATTCAATATTAGGAAATTCGACCAAAGAAAATACGTTGTTGCAATATGCGAGGGATCAATCAATAGATGTATTGTACTTGTACGATCTGGGTACAATCTTCGATCATTTAAATGATCCATATGATTTGGGTGGCGGAAATCCTACTTATGGTCAATTACTTGATGCTTTTATGAATAAAGCTAAAACTGTTTATAATATCAGGCAGTTAGGAGCATGCGTATCGAGCAAAGATCAATCAAGGGAAATTTACCAATGGGACGGTAGGCCGCTATGGGCTTGTGAAACAATAGGCAATCCCGGCGATATTCAGGATAGAATAAAAAAAATTGATGATTTCATAACTAACGAAGTTGGTACCGAACGCTATTGTCCTGCTCTTGAACTGACAAAATTAACTCTAGAAGTTTTTGCATTTAATGAATTATGGAATGGAGAAATATTTGATTATACCAGGAAATTGCCATTTAGTTGTCACGGGACTCACTCCCGTTTTGACCGGATCATGACCGAAAATGAATTTTGGAGTCATGGTGTAGCAAATCAAGCTGCTCTCGACGCGAATACAGCCGATTATTATAACACCTATGTACCATTACTTGGACTTGGAGCATGTCTTAGATCATACAGTGGTTGTCCGCTATTTATTGATACATATCTCGGTTTCATGGATTGGGATAATGTAGATAATCTTCAGCAGGCTTGGTTGATCGACTGGAAATGTGATAGGGTATGCTTGCATGCATATACATGTAAATCGGATAACCTGTTTGATTTTTTTAATCGGTTCCAAGGCTTCACTCGCAGGCTGGATTTATTCGGCGATGGAACAACGAAACCACATAGTGAACTTTGGCCAATATTCTCTGCTGAGAAAATTGCATGGTATGACGCCGCTGCCCCCAATCCTTCTATCAACCAAAATGATTATTTGGGACCTTACTTGAGTGATGATAATCAATTAACATATAATCCAACCTATGGAGGATATACTTGGGCATGCGCAGAAAATATTTTTCAAGCTGAATGTGATGCTACAAATACAAGCGATTGTGTGATGAATGGATATTTGTGGTTTACTTATTCCTGTCTGCATGAAAATTTGGAACAAATCACCTTTAAAAATCGCAAACCGTTTTATGAAAATATCAACCTTTACTGCTTTCAGAACAACAACAGGTCAATTTCTATTGTTGTGGAACACACAAAAAGACTTGACATTATACTAAATGTAGTCGACGTATTGGGAAGAAATATTTTTAGTCAAAGAATAACTAATGATGAATTTACAATCGATCTTCCTTCAGGGTTATATTCTTTAAATCTGATCAATAATAATGAAGTCATTAAGACAGAAAAGATTTTAGTAGTTAATTGAAGAAATAATGTTTGTCGTTGTTTAGTTTAATGGCTAAGATTTAAAAAACGTACTGTTGAAATTGCATTTTCGGGAGTGTAAAATATTAAATTGTGTAAGACTTTTATACACTTGATATAGATACGAATTGTTTTCTAATTAAAAGAAATTGGAGAGAGAGAAGTTGCTTAAAGTGTATATTGATTGTAAGCTATTTGTCATTGTCATTTAAATTTTGAAAACAATATAATTCCTGTTATAACCGAAGTCCTACTTTTTAATTTCACGATTTTCATGTTTCCCTGCTAAAACAACAGAAAGAACAAACATTATCTTTACAAATTGATACGCAAACCAACATTTGAATTTAACGAAAATATTTCTGCGAAGTAAAGTTGATTGCAGAGTTATTTCTGTACTTTCATTCTCAATAAGGTGTTGAATATGTTTGCTGATACTATGAGAAAAAACTTTGTCATTAATATCCAGATTTAATTCAATGTTACTGTACGTGCTTAAATTATTCAAGTCGTACGAACCGATGCTTGACCATTGCTCATCGCTGATTAAAACCTTTCCGTGAACATTCGCAGGTTGATATTCATAAACCCGTATTCCATTTTCAGTCAGCCAGCCGTAAAGATATCGCCGTGCACTTAGCATGATACCGACATCCGATTTTTCAGCAACAAGCACACTCACTTCAACACCACGTCGTACAGCATTCCGTAATAGCCGGCGAGTTCGACCACCGGGAAGGAAATATCCGCCAACAAAAAGCAGCGACTTTTGAGCATGACGAATGGCCTGTCGATAGGAGATTGCAATTTCATTTTGATTTCGGATAAAGTCATTTCTTCTAACACGCACTAAAACCTCTTTTTCTTTCGTCCCTGTCTTCGTCTCTGTCTTCGTCTTTTTTGGAAATTGAATCTGCTTCCATCGTTTTCGACAGATCATTTCAAGCCGGTTACACGATTGGCCTGTTATTATAATTGCAAAATCTAACCATGCATGCTGTTTTTCGGTGCCGGAATAATGGTCGGAGATGTTTATCCCACCTACCACTGCTGTATGTGCATCAATTACCATTACTTTTCGGTGAAGTCGGCGACTGATATGAAAGCGTCCGCTGGAGAAGAATTCACCATACCTTCTGACAATAATTCCCTCTGCTTCTAACTTAGATTGAAATGCCTGACTCATACTTTGTGAGCCGTATGCATCGATCAAAATATAGATGCCTACCTTACGCTGCGCCGCTCTGATCAGGGCATCTGCGATTATTTGACCGGTAGAATCGTCGTCAAAAATATAGGTTTGAAGATGGATTTCTATCTGTGCTGAATCGATCAATTCAACTAATCTGTCATAATACTTTTTACCACTTTGTATCCATTCTGCAGAGTGATTGGCTACGTATGGTTTGTTGTAATTTCTCCAAATGGATCGGCGTTTCATAAAGTCATTTCTCAGGACTTAAAGGTAATACTTACTTTATTGTTTTATAGCCTCATTTTTGTGAATAAGCGCCTTTTTTGGCCTATAAATAAATTTTTTAACTTCAAAAAAATATTACATTTGTATAGTTTTCAGATAAAAAAAATGACACATAACGAGGATCAGTTATTTATTCAGCTTATCTCAATTTTCTACTCTTCAGCAATGGTAGCTCTTGGGAAATTGAAGAACCCTTCAACGGATAAAATCGAGAGAGATCTTGGTCAAGCTCAAAGTTCAATAGAAATGCTTGAAGTTATTAAAAACAAAACCGCAGGTAATCTTTCTGAACAACAGTCCAGAATGCTCGAGAGTGCATTATCTGATTTGAGGTTAAATTTCGTAGACGAAAAGAAAAAAGATTCAATTTCACAATAATTCCACTTGAAAAAAAACAGTTATGGATTCACAAGAAATCAATAAAGCAGATTACCAGGAACAAGGACCCAAAAAAGGAATCGTAATTATTGTTATTACAATATTATTGGGTACCAACGGCCTTCTGCTTTGGCAATTTTTTGATAAAAAAAATCATCTCGATCAGGCCAATCAAACGATTGTTACTACTACAGCTGAGAAAGATGCTCTTCAGTTACAATTGTATCAATTTAAAGTGGATTTTGAAAAACTGAAAACAGATAATTCTACACTTCAAAATCAACTTACAGAAAAGGACGAACAGATTAAAGCGAAAGTTTCAGAAATTCAGAAACTCATTCTACTCGGTGGCCCTGCGCAAATCGCTCGTGCTAAAGCTGAACTTGCCAAGCTACAGGAAATGAATGATGTCTTCACTGTACAGATCGATTCAATCAATTTTGTAAATTCAAAACTACTTGCTGAAAATCAATCGTTGAATTCTAACCTTACACAAGAAAAATCAAAGAACGATAATCTGTCAACCGAAAATAGCAGACTTTTCAGCAAGGTTTCTGCAGGCTCTGTTCTGAAAGCAATTAATATTATTACTGAAGGTTACCGTTTTAAAGGTAATGGAAATGAAGTTATCACTACAAAAGCAAAGCAAGTTCAAAAAGTAAAAACGCATTTCTTGCTTGCAGAAAACAGAGTCGTTGACAATGGTTCACTCGATATTTACTTGAGAGTAATGGGCCCCGATGGTGCTGTAATGTCTGCCAACAATGGTACATTCAGAGCAAATGATATGGATTTGACTTTTACAGTAAAACAAACTGTACAATATAATAATTCAGACACTCCCGTTGACATTGCCTGGGCAAAAGGATCACAATTTGTAAAAGGAAAATACAATGTAGAAATTTATCACGCCGGTTTACTGATTGGTAGGTCGATGATTGATTTGAAATAGATTCGTTGTTTGTTATTCGACATTCGTCTTTCGCAACGCACTCACCACTCACCACTCACCACTTACTACTTACTACTTACCACTCACTAAAAGAAAGCCCTAAACTGCACTCCACCCGTATGCACTACCGGTGAATCTTGCAACTTCCTTCCTTCGTAATTCAGACTTAGCTGCATGTAGGAACTTAGGTTTCTTTGAATTGATATATTCCAAATAAAATTTTCTCCGGGTTTAAATCCTTCTAACATTTCATAAGCAAGCAAACTCGATTGTAAAGCATTGAACTTTACTTTTACATAGCTTATTTTTGCCGTAATATTCCCGGAGTTTACGGTGGTGTATTTCGATTCTAAATTTAATTTGTTTAAAAGAGCCGTTTCTTTTTCTGTTCCAATTGTATTTCGTTTTTCGCTATATCGGTAAGAAAATGAAAGACGCAAGGCATTACCCGGCTGAAAAGAAAGTTTCGGTTCAGCAGCATTTGAAAAAATATGATAGTCACGCTTCGAAAAAAAGTCTGATGCACTGATCTTTTCACCATTCTCATAATTCATGCTTAATAAAAATTCACGGTTTAAGTTCCAACGAGTATTAAAGATTCTGTTTCTGTTCAGGCGTGATTCGAATCCATTACTCAGCAAAGCTTTGTTGCGGATTTCCTGGATGGTGAAATCAAAACCATAAACCGGACTGTTTCTGTTGAAGTAAATGGTGTTTCTTAAACTGGAATTGTTTGCAATAAGTGAGGTATCACCCAATTCTAGTGAGAATGGATTTAATGATGAAAGTAACGATTCACCTTTCGTCTTCTTGTCGAAATTTACCGATAGCTGATTTGTAAAACGATGGATGAATTTTTCTTTCCCTTGATAGGAACTCGATTTTCCTGCGGGAGTGATCGTTAACACTTCACTGAAACGATTACTTCGTGTAGTCACATACTCATTCGTAGGAACAAAAATTCTGATGTAATTGGCTGACGCCTGAAATGCTGCTATTGCAAATTCATCGAGATCTTTTACTCCGTTTCCATTGTCATCTGCTACGTATGAATACACTCCTTGCCCTTCCGGAACCTGAAGGTAATAGTAATCTTGTTTCCGCTCTTGTCCGGTTCCGATTTCATAATAAGTGGAGGCTGTAATTACTCCTTTGAAGAGACTGATATAATGATCGAATCTATTTAGCAATGTCTTTGTTGGTTCGAAATATACCAATGTGGAATCTTCAGCAGTTAATCTACGGTAAGTAGTAGTGGTTCTTAACGAATGTTTTGGATTGGAAGAAAAATCTGTTGTCAATGTTACCTCTTCTGCTTTTGTGGAATTACGAAAGCCGGTTCCTGACGGAAGCTGATCAATTCGTTGCTTCACTTGTAAGGAGGCTTTTGCTTTTGAACTGTCAAGTGTGTTTGCAAAAGCTTGTATTTCATGAAAAGCATAACTTGCTGCAGTCAGAGAATCTGATTTATTCTGCAAAAATTTATTGCGCTCACTGCTCTCTCTCATCCCTAATCTCACTTTCCATATCGGTCGCGACAGTTCTGTACTATGCCGAAGAAAGTTTGTAGTCGTAAGCAATCCTTGCGTCGTAAGATAACTGGCATCTGAAATAAAATCAAATTTTTTCCATGTTGCTTTTGTTGTTTCAGAATGCATTAGTCCTTTGTAAGCTGTTCCTTTCTGATAGAACTTTAATTGGTAAGTAAGACTGAATAATTCCGGCTTCGAAAGAGTCGTTTGAAAAGCACTGATATTTTCATCATTGTAAATTGAAGTGGTTCCAAGATTCCAGTCTCGTTCAAATTCAATATTTCTATATCTGTCAATAGCTTTGAAATTCTTTCCTGTAAATTCGTAATTCAATACATTGTTCAATCTCCAGCCTTTTAACGTGTCAGCACTTAGCTGTAGCAGATTTTTATAAACCACTTTCGCTGCAAATCCTGCATCGTTCTTTTTTTCTTTAGCGGCAAATAAGTTTACATCGTAATTACTCAGAGCACCTTCAACTAATACGCTGTTTTTCGAATTTAAAATTATCTCTCCTCCAACAGTGACCATTTGTTGTTTCTTTGGCGTGACTATCAATGAAACCGGAGCATAATTTCCTTGCGGAAGACCATTGATTGGTTCATTCCATTTGAACACTCTTCCATTCGCAGAATTTGATACTTGTGTGTAATCGCCATGATGAATTCCAACTTCGCTGAAACTTACCTGCCAGTATGCACTATCTGCATTGGTAGAGTAGAGGAAAATATTGTAGGTGCCTGAGCTTGCTGTTGTATCTATGTTTTTATATAGTACAACATTGCTATTAAAGGCAACACTATCGGCAGTCGGATAATATGCATTTTGAATGCTGTCACCGACAGAAGCAAGCAATGCTTTTTTAGCACTATCTAATTCAATATTTAACGGCTGATTTTTACTGTCTTGCTCTGAATACACATTCAAATGTAATTTCAATCTGTTGCTTTCGTAATCTGAATTAAAAGTCAAAAGTGTTCTTGCATAATTTTTATCGGAATATTCAAACTCGGTCACGACACGTGAATCTTTCGTTACTATTCTTTTAGTGGTAAATGTTAATTCTGCTGTATTGTAATCGATGGTGTAATCATTTTGCATTCCTCTGTTCAATAATTGCCCATCGAGATAAATCTTTTCTGTTCCTGAAAGAATAATGATAAATGTTTCGCCATTGCTACCTGTCAGTCGATAGGGGCCTTGGTTTCCCTCTGAAACTACAATTGTATTTCTTGCTAATTTCCCTTTGCTCACTGCAAGGCCTGTACTTAGCTTCAAAAGCCGATGCTTTGTTGTATCAATATCTATGATCGATGAAAATGTTGCTCCTTGGCCTTTCTTATAGTAATTCATAAAGTAACCTGTCGGTTTCTTTAATTCGAAATCACCTGCAATAAGTTTATTCTTTGCATTCGAAATTTGTATAAATACTTTGTCGAAGTCCTGTAACTGCTGAGTATTTCCTTCAGGTTGAACAGGAATATTTTCATCGGTGATAGCAGCCAGAATTTCTACATTGTCGGTCAGTTTCCCTGACAATTGCAAATTCAAACTCGAATTCACAAAAACATCCTGGTTGTTTCCAAATGTTACCCCACGCGATATACTTCCGCTTCGTGTCAATCCTGTTAATTTGAATAGTTCCGGTTCACCTGATCTCGCTGTGTAATAGTAGGGGAGTGAAGAATTTCGACTGATGATGGCTGTGTTTTTATGCGAAACTTCTTTCGAGAATAAAAACGAAAAAGCGCGATAGCTTATTCTTACCGAATCAGCGTTCATCTGTTTATAGGAATCAGACTTTTTCTTCCAAATCAACTTTGAATTAATAAAGTCCAAAGTATATGCTGATGTATCGATAAGTTGATTGGAATTATAAACTCTGAATGTTCCCGGAGCTATGCTGAATGAATCAATTTGTACCGTATCCGGCCGGATGGATATGCTGGTACTTCTCAGATTACTCAGGTTTTGACCTTCGGCAATTGAGATTAAAAGGGTAAAGAAAAGGAGTGCGAAAAAACGCATCAGCGGCTAGTAATTTTGAATGGGTAAATTTAACCCATCTGTCGAATTTAGGGACTTTTTGTGGAATTAGATATTAACGGTGGAAATGGGAATCTATTCCGAATCATAACAATTAGGCTATATCCAAAAGTGTAGGTTCAATTCAGGAACTACACTAACAACCAATTGCACTTTTGGCTATAGCCGGGTGTGTGTGCAATTCTCAACCGTCACCTAAAGATGACGGCAATTTAATTGCATTCAACGATTAGGAATTCATAAAAAAAGCCGCCCTTGTTAAAGAGCGGCCCTTGATCTTGGTTAGACCGGTAAGATTATTTGATGCCTAATTTAGCTTTCACTAACGGCATAATATTATCACTTTCCTGAGAATAAATCACAGAGCCTAAACTTGTATCAAAGATGTATGAGAAGCTTTTCTCTTTTGCAATTTCTTTGATAGCATCTTCTGCTTTTTTCAAAATCGGACCATAGATTTCCTGTTTTTTGCTTTGGATAGATTCCTGAGCTGTTTGTTGGAAATCCTGTATTCTTTGTCCAAGGTCTGTTAACTCTTTTTCTTTATAGGTGCGGATAGCATCAGGTAAAGAATCTGCTTTCGATTGGTATGCTTGAAGTTTTGACTGATATTCGGCAGTCATTCCTTTCAATTGTCCGTCCAACGATTCACCAAATCTTTTTAATGTGCTGTCTGCTTGTTTTGTCTGTGGCATCATTTGTATCAATGCGCCTGAATCGATGTGGCCGAATTTAAGAGTCTGAGCCATTGCTGTCATTCCTGAGAATAAAAGAACGATCACTGCAAACAATATTTGTTTTTTCATAATAGAAGTAATATAGGTTAGATTTATTTTTTAGGTTGGCTCTGATCAGGATTTTCTTTCGGAGAAGTTTGGTTTTCTTTTCCGCCGGCAGGAGGAGTAGTGCTGCCGCCTTTTGCTCCTGATTCTTTTGTTCCTGATTCTTTTGCAGGAGTTGCTGCAGGTTTGTAACCCATAGCTAGAAGAATATCGTTGCTCTTGTCGTATTTTGGATTTGTATAAAGCATGATCAAATCACTTGATTTGTCGAAGATAACTGCAAAGCTTTGATCAGTTGCCATCTTCTTAACAGCATTGTAGATCTTGTCTTGTATTGGTTTTACTACTTCTTGTTTTTTCTTGAAAAGATCACCTTCGTAACCAAAACGTTGTTTCTGTAAATCTTTTACATCTTTTTCTTTCGCAGTAATTTCATCCTGACGGCGTTTTTTCATTTCTTCTGTCAGAAGAACTTGTTCTGCCTGGTATGCTTTGTAAAGTTTGTCGATGATAGCATATTTATCTTCGATTTCTTTCTGCCATGTAAGCGAAAGATTATCGAGCGTTTGTTGTGCTGTTTTGTATTCAGGAATATTTTGTAAAATATAATCACTGTTTACATAAGCGTATTTCTGAGCATTCACGGTGCCCAGAGAAAGGATCGCTATCGTTGCAATTGCGATCATTCCTTTTAAAGAATTCAACCGTTTCATAACGGATGTCATTTTGCTTGTCGTTTTCATGGGAATCAAATTTATGAATTTAAAATTGTTGACCAATTGAGAAGTGGAATTGACCTTTATTTACTCCCGGATCATTTGGTATTTCGTCGAATCCATAACCATAATCTAAACCAAGTAAACCAAATACAGGAAGGAAGATCCTGACACCCATACCTACAGACCGTTTGGCGCTGAAAGGATTGAATTCGCTAAATTTTAACCATGAGTTTCCTCCTTCGGCGAAGGTTAGAAGATAAATAGTAGCGGATGGATTTAATGACAAGGGGTATCTTAATTCTAAGGTGTATTTGTCAAAGATTGTGCCACCTACTTGTGCATTGGCAGCATTACGTGGTGTTACGGAATTGTTTTGATACCCTCTTAAAGCGATAATTTCTCTTCCGTCAAGAGCATAACCACTCAAACCGTCGCCTCCTAAATAGAAGCGTTCAAATGGCGAAGCTCCTAAATTGTGATTGTATAATCCTAAGAAGCCATATTGAATTTTTGTGTTCAGTACTAAATTCCCTGCAAGTTTTGTAAACCAGCTTGAAGTGAATTTCCATTTATGGTATTCAATGAATTTATACCGCTGTGCTTCTGTTGCTGTTTTATAATCTACATTATTAAAAAGTGAATAAGGTGGAGTTAATTGCAATGTCATAGAAACAGTTGAACCTGTTCTTGGATAAATCGGTGCATCAACAGAGTTTCTTGATAAAGCTGCTTGTAAACTGAAATTGTTTGAATTACCATTGGCAAATAAGAAAGTTCCGCCGTAATTATTCAGAGTATAATACTGGTAACTTGCTTCATAATAAATTGTGAAAAAGTCATCCGGTTTCTTCAATCGTTTTCCAAAGCCTACCGATCCTCCTGTAATGTCAATTGATTGTCGTGCATTTTCGCCCTTCGCAACGCCATTCGATTGAACGGAATGAAACAAAGATATACTTAGAGAGTTTGGTTTCTTTCCACCTAACCAAGGTTCTGTGAAGGAGGCATTATACGACTGATAATATTTCCCATTCGTTTGAGCACGCAAACTTAATTTTTGGCCATCCCCTGATGGAAGTGGTGTCCATGCACCTTTCTTGAATGTATTCCGTGCAGAGAAGTTATTGAAAGACAATCCAAGTGTTCCGACTAATTGATTTGCTCCGTAACCTCCTGAAAGCTCTAATTGATCGGAAGGCTTTTCTTCAACTGTGTATTCGATATCAACTGTTCCGTCAAGTGGATTTGGTTTTGGATTAACTCCCAATTTCTCCTGATCAAAATATCCCAATTGCGCCAATTCGCGTTGTGTACGAATGATATCGGCACGACTGAATAATTGTCCGGGTTTGGTCCGGATTTCACGCATGATAACTCTATCATTCGTTTTAACATTCCCAACAATTGTAACTTTATTGATTCTTGCTTGCTTGCCTTCGTAAACACGCATCTCTAAATCGATGCTGTCGTTTTCTACGTTTATCTCTACAGGTGTAACAGAGAAAAATAAATAACCGTCATCCATATACAATGAACTTATGTCGCGACCACTTTGGTTCATGAATAAACGCTCATCTAAAACTGTTTGTTCGTAGATGTCACCTTTCTTTATTCCAAGAATAGAATCAAGTACATGTGCAGTGTATTTTATATTCCCAACCCAATAAATGTTGCGGAAAAAATACTGATGACCTTCGTCGATTTTTATCTGAATGTCTACTGTTTTTTCATCATGCTTAAATACGGTGTCGCTCACAATCTTTGCGTCGCGATAGCCTTTGTCTGTATATTTTGCAATTATTTTTCCTTTGTCTTCCTGATACTTTTCATCAAGAAACTTTGAAGATGTGAAAATTTTGTACCATTTCTTCACCTTTGTTTCTTTCATCGCGCGACGAAGTTTTTTGTCGGTGAAATAAGTGTTGCCTTCAAACTCTACACTGTGTATACGTATGCGATTTTTTTTGTCAACATTAATAATTACGATTACTCTGTTCGCAAAAGTTGTGTCTTTTATTTCTTTTACTTCAGCGGTTGCATTTAAGTAGCCTTTCTCAATGAAGTAATCTACTACAGCAACTTTCGTTGAGGCCAAAACATTTTCAGTAACAAATTTATCGCCTTCTAATTTTATTTTTTTGCGAAATTTTCCAATTTTTGATGAAAGATTTTGCGGCCTGCGCAATTTTTTTATCGTCTATTTTAGCAAGACCCTGCGCATCTAAAAGTGAATTTTGATTATCGAAATAAAGCCAGTCATCCTTGCCAATCAAGGCTCGCGAGGTTGGAGATTCGCCAAAAACATCATCCATTATTTTACTATTGGCAAAAATTAAACTTTTGCGAAATCCGTAATTATCATTAAAGAAATTTTCGAATT
>CAYHCU010000038.1:0-17096 GCA_964355035.1 uncultured Flavobacteriales bacterium
TGATTTCCGAATCAGGATTAAAGGATGTCGTTAAGACAAAACGAATTTTACCCTGTTGAAGTACATACGATGCACGATCTTTTACTCCGGTTTCCGGACCTGCATACGCAACTAGTGTGAATCCAAATGCTTTCTGATAATAGAAAGCTGCTTGTTTTGCATTGCCAACCCAAAATTCAATGTGGTCGGTGCCTAATAATGGAAGAAAGTCTTGTGACATGATTTTTTCTTTTTTTTATTTCTTTTTACCGGTTTGAACATTTCTGTCTTTTGCAATCTGCTCCAGTCGTGCTTGGAAATTTGATTTTTTTATTGGCTTCTTTTTATTTTCTTGAATTTGCGCATGGATTTTATCTTCATTCAAAAAGGCTTTAAAGAGATATTGTTGTCCAAAACCAAAGACGTTGCTTAAGAAATAATAGTAGCTCAAGCCTGCAGAATAATTATTGAAGAAGCCAAGGAACATAATTGGCATCAGATACATCATCCATTTCATTTGTGGATTTGTAGCTGCTGTCATCTGCATATTCATTTTCGTATAAATGATTGTTGACACGGTCATCAAGAGCGTGAACAAACTTACATGGCTACCATAGAAAGGAATTTTGAATCCGAGGTCAAGAATTGAATCGTAAGTTGAAAGGTCGTTCGCCCATAAGAAACTTTGCTGTCGTAATTCTATTGATGAGGGAAAAAATCTGAACATGGCAATCAAAATCGGCATCTGCAATAAACCCGGAATACAGCCTCCAAGAGGATTGACTCCTGCTTTACGGTACAAGGCCATGGTTTCTTGTTGTTTCTTCATGGCATCATCACCATATTTATCAGTGATCTCTTTCATCTCTGGAGCAAGCACTTTCATTTTTGCCTGTGATTTAAAAGAGCCATAGGTAAGAGGAAGAATGATAATTCGAACAAGGATGGTTAAGATTAAAATAATCAAACCATAGTTCATATTGAAGCCATCAAGAAAATGAAAAGTAGGAATCACTAAAAATTTATTCACCCATCCAAAAATTCCCCAACCAAGTGGAATGAGTTTTTCAAGTTGGAGATTATCTATTTTTTTTAATTCCTGATAATTATTGGGACCAAAGTAAAAGCGCATGTTATAGGTCTGCAGTTCTTTTCTGTCATATGGAAGAGAAAATGCGGCTGTCATTTCTTTTACTGTTGAAGTAGAAGTAATATCCGATTTGGTTTCAACAATAGGAGATTCAAATCCACCTTGATCGGAGACTAATACCGACGAGAAAAATTGTTGTTTGAAAGCAATCCATTGAACTTTTGTTTTAAGGTCTTTCTTTTCGTCAGAAGTTTCAGTAATAAAGTCAACATCATCGTCAGAGAAACGGTAATATACTGTTGTGGCTGCACGTTCGTTTTCAATACTCTTCTCCTGACTTTTCACAATGTCTTTCCAGTCAACATTGATGAATGAAGAATTGGAAGCAATCAAGTCTTGAAGTCCAACTACATTCAATTGGAAATTTAACATGTATGAGTTGTCTGGTAGAGTGTAGGCAAACTCAATATATTTTTTTTCACCTGCAAGTAATCGTAAGTTCGCTGAGTTTTTTGATCCTGCTGTACCCGAAGCTGTAAAGTATAGTTCTTCAGTATTGATGATTTTGTTTTGTGCAGATAAACTTAGATTAAAAACATTCGAATCATTATTCATTAAGAAAAGTGGTTTCCCTTCCCAAGTCTTATAGTCTTTCAGCTGAACACTTTTTATTTTCCCGCCTTTTGATGAAAGAGAAACTTTGACAACATTGTTTTCGAGTGTAATAATTTGCTCAACACCTTGAGATGCTAAAGCAAAATCCCCAAACTTTTGTTTCTCAAGTTCTGCTTTTGCAGAGTCGGAAATTTCAGAATTTGGAATAGGTGTAAGTGCCGGTTGATTTTGTTGTTGCGCAACAAGAGCCGCTTCTTTCACTTTAGATTCAACTAAGGCAATAGAATCCCTACTGTGCTTTGCTGCATTTATCTCTTCCGCAGAGGGTTGAGTATAAATTGAATATGCAATGATAATTAGGCCGATAATGGAAAGGCCCAGTATTGAATTTTTGTCCATAAGAGTACTGCCTAAAAAGGAGCGCAAAGATAGAAATTTCTTTAATGTTTGTTAGCCAAAAGCAAGGAAGCAGAGACTAGGTTTCAATAACTTGAAAAATCGTGGATAGGTTTGAAAATGAGGCAGCTAGATTCACAAGGTGTCAAATTTAGTTCGAACAATGCTGTCCATTTTTTGCTGCTCAAATTGCGTTAGTCAGTTTCCGAACCTCGAAAGCTGAATTTGACTTTTGACCTTTAACTTTTGACTTTTTTTCCTACTCCTTCACAAACCGAATCTGTCTCTCCTCTTGCATCGGACTGTTTTTCCCTGCTTTTAATTTCAGATAATAGATTCCATTTGGAAGATCAAGTACAGAGGTTTCAATTTTGTTAAAACCTTTTACGGTTGGGAAAATTTCGGATTTCATTATTTTGCCCAGAAGATCTAAGTATTCAACCACAATTTCATCTTTTGTATTTTCAAAGAATGAAAGAGTGATATCATTTGTTGTAGGATTCGGGTAGAGTTTAAGTGCATCGTCATGTGATGAACAATTCACAGCAACAACATCTGAAAGTTCATATCGATTGTCAATGTCAACTTGCTTCAATTGGTAATAACGAATCGAATTGCATAATTCATCGTCGATAAATTTGTAGCTCCTGTTTGTTGTGGAAACACCTGCACCAAAACCATTCACAACTCCTATGGATTTATATTCAATTCCATCATAACTTTTCAAGACCTCGAAATAATCATTATTAGTTTCAGTTGCTGTGATCCATTTGCAAATTACTTTTTCGCCTTCCGGTTCTGCTGTGAAAGATAGAAGTTCTATCGGTAAAGGAACAGTTGATTGAGCAATTGCATAAAGATGATTGAATGAAGTAGCAATGCTGGCAGTTGAGCCAATGTTTCCTGTAACAGTTCCTGATGCTGTAGCAGGATTCGATATTGTAAATGAGCCGGAATTCATAATAGAGGTGATGACACTTCCCACAGGGATTCCAACTCCGGAAATAGAAGCTCCGACAGATAAATTTATCGTTGCAAAAGCAGTTGTAAAAATGATATTCGAACCAATTGTAGTTGTTACTGAATAAGGATTTACACCATTGATGTTGATTCGTTGAGCCATTGCTGCAGTGCTTGCAACCACACATTGACCAATCAAAGACCACGAAGCAGTCAGACTCGGGTTTGCTGCAATATCAGCTTTAGTGATGGTCCAGCCCGAACCGGTGTTGTTACTTACTCCTGTACTGTTCATTGTCAACTTATAAATTCCATTAAATGGTGAAGTATTAGTTTTTGAAAATGTCCAGTATCCATGATTATACAATGGTTTTGCATCATAGGTCGCAATCATACATTCAGATGCTGTAGGTCCAACCGCAGGTGGTCCGAAAGGCCAAGGACTAAAATAGGCTTGCACATCAGGTATGACTGTTCCACTTGTAAATGTGACATTTGCTAATTCATAACCACCCGGAGTAAGAGAATCTCCAACAGGGAAATCGAGCGAGAATGGCAAACTTAATCCTGTCCCGGAATAAACCTGACGGCGTAATTTTCCATCGATATAGCTTAAAGCACTATGACCTGTGATGGCTGCAGTTAAATTATATCTGCAAAAAACTTCGAGGTTGGCATTGCTACGGGTTACAATATTACCGGAAGTTAAGGTCAAAATTGAATCAACACCTAAAGTTGAATTGGCGCTATTGAGATAAAGTTTACCACCGGTTTTATTCATAATCACACGGTTGATGAAAATGCTTGTCCCGTTTACATTTGTTAAATATTGATTGGTGCTTCCATTGAATTCGACCCGACCGCCAACGTTAAATGGAATGGATGCTTGTGTAGAAACAGCAGCGAGTGAAACAGTAAATGTTGTTGCATTAACGATTGAGGTGATGACAGTTCCAAAAGGAAATACACCGGAGCCGGTTCCTGTTCCTATCATTTGATTTCCGACAGCTAATGAAGCTGTTGAGGTTGTGGTAACGGTTGCAGAAAGAGCAGTTGTAGAAACTGTTATTCCTTTTCCCCAAGTTGTATTTCCGGAATTATTGGTGAAATTTCCTGCTACTTTCATATACTTTCCATTGATGTTAAAAATAGAAGTTGCAGAAAGTGAAGAATAGCTTTGACTCACATCGATGTTGCAATTCAAGGTAACAATTCCTGTAGTTTTTAAAATAACAAGATTAGCAAAACCATTTACACCGATGAGATTTCCATTTATCGACTGATCGATTGTCCCTTGGAAACGAATAATTGACCCTGGTTCAGCTATTAATGTTCCATTGTTAGTGAAGTCTCCGCAGATGTCTAAGGTCACTCCGGTTTTAATTCGAAGTGATGCCCCGGAGTTAATGATTAAATCTTTCACCTGAGTGTTAACTGTTAATGTCGGTTGATTACCCGACATGGAAGTTGTAATGATTGCATCAATACTACACGATGGAAGCGAATTACAAGGAGCCGTTCCCCAATTATTAGTGGAAGTAAATGAAGTATCGATTGATCCATTCCATGAAACAGAAGTTGGATTAGAAGCAATTGGTGATCCCATCCAGTCGAGTGTAAAACCGGTTACAAAGCTTGGTGGATTCCAGTTGTCAATCAAAATCAAATAGGAGCGAACGCCTGCACTGGTAATCGATGGAGCCCAACCAAAATTAGGCGGTACGTTTGATATACCTGTCTGGCCGGTTGTGGTTGTCCAATTACATCGGATGGATGGAAGAGTGTGAGCCTGAATCTGAGCACATGCATTTGCGACTCCTGTAATATCCCACATAATAAAATCGTAGTCGGTAACCGAGTTCACAGCAAATTGTAATGTACCCGGATTAACCGTTACCCTATACCACATTGAGTTTCGCTCTCCGTTTGCCCAGCAATCATAAGATGGTGAAAAATCACAAATGTTTCCGAAGTTCAATGGTCCGGGATCAGGTGTAACGATATTGGAGACTCCACAAACTTCATAAGGATAATCACAGTCTTGCAGATAAACAGGAGAATAAGCTGCTGCACCATCGACAACTGTTATTTCAAAAGACCCTGTCATACTATTAAAGCCATCAACAGCAATAAAAATTGTATCACCCGGAGTTTGTGCTGTCAACGTTAATTCTGAATAATCATGATATGATTGAGCACCTTGAGCACCGCAATCGGGGCCGTCATCATTACAGCCTTTATTAGTATAAATAGTAGCTGCATTTGCACAACCCGATGTAAAAGTAAACGCTTGAATTTGTGTATCCGTTAGTGTAAGCGGATGTGTTCTTATCCTTATGCTACCGGTAGCAGGGATAACAGTTTTATACCAGACGGTATTAACAATTCCACCGACAACACACTGTGCAGAATTCGGTGGTTCGCTAATGGCACCCGAACAAGTATTCACTCCGGCTGCTGTTCCACTTAATGGAATATAAATAGCAGAGCAAGGTAGATCATTTGAAGGTGAACATGCACTGGATAAACACAAATCAAAGTTTCCGGAATTTGCAGGATTCACTGTCCATATTCGGATATAGTAAGTTGTCCCCGATGCAACAGGAATAGAAAGTAAAGGCATACTGCTTCCTGCCGAATTATCATCACAAGCAAAAAGGGTAAGTGCTGCACAGGATGCACCTGTGTAAATTGCCATGGCTGCATCTGAAGTTGGATTGGCTGCTGATGGTTGAGTTTTTACCAATAAACTTCCATTAAATGTAGCAGTAAATCTAAGCCATACGTCTCCTGTTACTCCATCTATAAAACTACCACATGGTGGAACCGGAATTGTTCCTGCTGCTGATGGCTGAGCACATTCTGTGCTATAAGTAGAAAAAGCGCAAGGCGTGCTGTTTGCAACATTTCCTAAGTTAACAGCAGCAACACAAGGGTCATAAACTGCAGCGGTAGCGAGTGAAGTAATGGAGATATCAAATGGAATCGTTGGTGTTGCATTGAGAGGATTATTATCTACAATAATGTAATAAGTAACACCTGCTAAAAAAGTAATTGAATTAATACCAATGATGCCGGTAACCCCTGCGGCAGAATTCAAACAATGGGTAGTTCCTAAATTCGGACAACCATCATATACAAAAAGACCGGGGTTGGTTCCTGTAGTTGTAAGTTGAAGTCGTGCACATGTTGTAATAAGCGGAGTGAAAGAAAAAACATAGTCTTCCCCATTTAAAAATGGATCATGACATTGTGCATTGGCACTGTCATATTCATTTCCAAACCCTGCAGTATTTAATCCAGTTTGGGAATAAGGTAGCCCACAAATAATAGTTGGTCCTGAACAATCAATACCACCTGAAACACCGGTGCCATTATCCATTACACATATTCTGAATTTACCAATAGCATCTGCATCACCTGTTACCCGCACATACAATGTTTCTGCAGCGCATGATCGTGAAACATCTACCTGGCCAAAAGTTGGATAGGAAGTTCCTGTTGTTGAGCATCCAATTGATGGCCCTGCACAAGAGGCACGAACCTCAACTGTTGTTCCTGCTGAAGGCTGACAAGTACCCGGTGCAGTCGTCACCCGAACATTGAGTACACCAGCTGGTTTAATCACTTTAAACCAAACATCTTTTACTTCGCCGGCTGCACAAGCCATTCCACTTCCTGAAGTGGTTGCGTGAACATTTGAGAAATTTCCCGATAGTGTACACACGTTTGACATTGTACCCAGGTCTTTTGCTGAAGCACAATTGTCGTATGGGTTATAAGGAGTAAAAATGTAGTTTACATTGTTGGGCCTAGTTGCAATAGCAGCGAATTCAGTTACTGAATCACTTACGGCAGTAGAGGCAGAAGTTACGTTAACGGAAGTAAAATCACCGGTACAAACTCCTGCAATACCAATACTGGCACTAGGGAAAGTAGGAACATAAGCAACAGTGTTGTAGAAAAATGTGACTAAGCCTGTTGTGCCATCAATTTTAACACCGAAAGCGTTGGTACCGGTAGCATTGGTTTTGTCCCATTTTCCTGTCCACTTCACAGTTAAAATCGGTGATGTCCAATTGTACTGGATAACAGAAGTAGAAAGGTCGTCCCAAAGTGGAGCGATAACAGGATAGCCGAGAGCATTTGTACTAAGTGAGTTAACAGGATTTGGAGGGAAGGGATTTAGTAATGGTAAACCTGCTGAAGAAGGGACAAGTGCTAACCAACCATTTGTAGAGACCACGACTCGGTCGTAAATAATACCTCCAAAATTAATTGACATCAATCCAGCGCCAGGCGCCAGCAATGTGTCAAGTTCATCTTGTTGAGCAGCCGCATGCAGTGTAAGCATATTGATGGTTACCGGCACAACGATGTTAACTGCTGTTGGAGTAACACCAAATCCAAAAGGAAGTCCAATTCCCGGTTGAGAAAAAACCCTCAAAGAATTTAAAATAAAAATAACTGCAAATAGAATTAGAGGTAATTGAGTAGATTTTTTTTTCATTCTTTTTTAGTTACGTATGAATTATACCTCAGGTCAACTTTAAAAATACATAAATTTCTCCATATGTATTCACTAATGCTGATATTATTATGGTAATAGCCTAATTTAAACAAAAAAAGAGGTTGCTTATACAATCTACTTTTTTTATTTCTTAAAGAATTCAGTATTCCGAGGCGAATTCGAATGAAGAGAATTCACACTTTTGATTTGAAGATAGTAGACTCCACTAGACAAACTTTCAATGGATGTTGTAGCAGTATTAAAGCCACTTTGTGCAGTGATGGTCTCTTTCGAAATTTCACGTCCCGTAACGTCAATGATTCTGATTTCAAGTTCTTCCTCGTTGTTTTGGTAGAACTGATAAGCAAGCGTTTCTGAAACAGGGTTAGGGAAGATTGAAATTGTTTCATCTGTGTTTTTACAATTCACCGCTACAATATCTGATAGAGTAGATTTAGTATCGATATCAATTTGTTTCAATTGATAATAACGAATGGTATTGCATTTTTCTTCAGTGTCTACGAATGAGTAGCTTCTGTTAGTTGTTGAAATTCCCGCTCCGAATCCATTCACTTTACCAATTGTTTTGAATTCCATTCCATCAAAACTTCTCAAAACTTCGAAGTAGTCATTGTTCGTTTCTGTTGCTGTCGTCCAATTGCAAACTACATAATCTTTTTCCGGTTCGGCAGTGAATGAAAGTAATTCAATCGGAAGAGGAACTGTAGATTGAGCGATTGAATACAAATGATTGAACGATGTTGCAGTAGATGCAGTGCTTCCGATGTTTCCTGTAACTGTACCTGATGCAGTCGCAACATTTGAAATTGTAAATGCACCAGCATTCATAATTGAAGTGATTACACTTCCTACAGGAATTCCAACTCCGGAAATGGGAGCACCAACTGATAAGGTCGTAGTGTTACTGGTAAAAATAATATTTGAACCAAGCGTAGTCGTTACAGAATATGGATTGACACCATTGATGTTTATGCGTGTTGTCGAAGTGCTTGTACTTGCAATCAGGCATTGCCCGATTAATGACCATGATGCAGTCAAACTTGGATTAGCAGCAATATCAGCTTTAGCAATGGACCACCCTGATCCGCTATTATTACTAAAACAAGTGTTATTTAAAGTAAGTTTATAAATTCCATTAAATGGCGACACGTTGGTTTTTGCAAATGTCCAGTAGCCATGATCAAAAAGTGGTCTTGCATCATATGTGGATATCATACATTCGCTTGCAGCAGGACCAATTGCAGGTGGACCTGCCGGCCAAGGACTAAAATATCCTAGTATGTCAGGAATTACAGTGCCGCTTGTGAAGGTTATTGTTGCTAATTCATATCCCGGACAAAGTAAAGAATCACCGACAGGATAATCAAGAACGTAAGGAAAAACTAATCCTGACCCGGTGTATACTGCCCTTCTTAATTTTCCATCGATATAGCTCAAAACAGAATGACCAACAATAGCAGGAGTAGAGGCCCATTTCACAAATACTTCTGTATTTGCAAAGTTTCTTGTAACGATATTTCCTGAAGTTAAAGTAAGAACGGAATCAATATTCAGTGTAGAGTTTGCACTATTCAAATATAACTTGCCGCCTGTTTTATTCATGATTACGCGGTTCATTGTAATTCCTGTTGCACCGTTGATGTTAGTTAAATATTGATTTCCTGTTCCATTGAATTCTACACGACTGCCTGCAATACCTGTGAACGTAGTTGGGCTTGTATTGTTAGTGAAGTTCCCTGCCACTTTCATATACTTCCCACCGATGTTGAAAACGCTTGTGGCGCTTAGCGTAGCGAAGTTTTCTCTCACATCAATATTACTTGCGAGGGTAACTGAGTTAACAGTTTTAAGAACGGATAGATTTGCAAAAGCATTTGCGCCGGTTAAATTTCCTGAGACGACTTGAGCAGCCGTTCCGATAAAATTAATTGTCGACCCGACATTACACACAAGTGTTCCGAAGTTTGTAAAATTACCACAAACATTAAGCGTAGCACCTGCAGCAAGGGTTAGTGTTGCGCCTGCATTAATAGTAATACTTCTTACGCCTTGACTGCCGATTACGGTGGGTTGCCGACCATTAGAAGTAGGATTAATAATGGCATCAATACCACAAGCAGGTGTTCCGCCACAATCGCCCCAATTAGTAGTAGTAGTAAATAAAATATCTGTAAATCCTGTCCAGATTGCTGAGCTTGGAGCCGTTGAAATTGGTGTTGTCGTCCAGTTTAAAGTATAACCTGCATTGGCTGCACTGTTCCAATTATTCAACAGCATAATATAAGTTCTTGGTGCACCTGAAAAAACAAGTGCTGGGGAATAAGCACCGGTTCCTCCAACAGATAATCCGGTGGATGCAGCGTTAGGAGCAATATTACAAGCAGCCGGAACAATACCTGCAGCAGAAATAGATGCGCAAGGGTTAGCAACCCCTGTGACATCCCACATGTACATATCAATATCGGTACTCGCTAAGGTTGAAATATTGAAAGCAATAGAAGCAGTTCCGCCCGTTAAAGCCGGGTCAACTGTAAATTGATACCAGATTGAATTTATTTCTTGCTCTGTCATTGTGAATGGAAAACTGCAAGACACTCCACTTGGTAAATCACAAACATTACCAAAATTTCGGTATCCCGGAGCAGCTACTATAATGTTACTCGTACTACAAATAACTTGAGCTCCACCGCAATCTTGTTGCGCAATTGGAGGAAAGGCAGGCGTAGCTCCGTCGATAAATGTAATTTCAAAAGAACCCGTTAATGAATTCACGCCGTCAACAGCAATAAAAAGTGTAGTGCCCGGTGTTAATCCGATCACATTCAAGTCTGAAAAGTCAGTAAAGCCAACACCACCACACGGTGGTCCATCATCGTTACAACCTCTGCTAACAAAGGTTGCAATACTTCCGCAACCACCGGTTGAGGTATATGCTTGAATTTGTGTATCTGTTAATGTCAATGGGTGAGTACGAACGTGAACTTGTCCACTTGCCGGAACAACTACTTGGTACCAAACTGTATTTATTGTTCCGCCTAATACACATTGAGCCGCATTTACCGGTTCTGATGTTCCACCTGTACACGTATTAAAACCTGTTGCTGTTCCACCAATGGAAACTAACACTGCACCACAAGGCAAATCGTTTGGAGGAGCACAAGCACTTTGTAAACAAATATCAAAATTTCCTTGATCCTCCGGATTCTCTGTCCATACGCGAATATAATAATTGGTGCCGTTCACAATTGGAATTGAAAGGCTAGGCATACCGTTTGGTCCTGAGTTGAAATCGCAGGCATATTGTACGAGTGCTCCACATGATCCTGTATAGACAGCCATGGCAGCATTAGCCGTTGGATTAACTGCGCTTTGTTGTGTGCTAATTTGAAGTGCACCGGAAAATGCCGCACTGAATGTAAACCAAACATCGCCTGTTACTCCGTCGATGAAATTACGCGGTACATTTGTAGTGCTGATACAGGATGGTATTGGTACTGTTCCTGCGGCAGATGGAGTTGAACATTCTGTAGTATAGGTTGATAAAACACAGGCCTGACCATTATTGATCAAACCAAAGTTTACCGGTGTTGCACAATTGTCGTATGTATTAGTTGTTCCTAGAGAAGTCACACTGATGTCAAAAGGAATACTTCCACCGGCAACTTGATTATCAACCATGATATAGTAAGTTGTTCCTGCGATAAGTGTAACAGAATTAATAGTAATAGTTCCGGAAACTCCTTCTGCACTTCCTAAACAATAAGTTGGGCCTGTGCCGGATGAATCAGGACAATTGTTGTAAATAAATACTCCCGGATTTACACCTGCACTAGTGACGGAAATTCGAACACATTGACTAACTGTTGGAGTGTAAGAGAAAATATAATCTTCTCCGCTACCGTATAATGAATGGCATACTGTTGTTGTTGAATCGTATTGATTACCGGAACCGGCAGTAGTAAAACCTGCCTGATTATAAGGCAAAGCACAAATATAAGTCGGTGTGCTGCAAGTGGCGCCACCTGTAACGCCAGCACCATTGTCCATCACACAAATTCTGAATTTTCCGATAGCATCACCATCACCTGTAACACGCACATAAAGTGTTTCCGCAGCACAAGGACGTGCGACATCAACTTGTCCAAAAGTGGGATAGGTGGTACCGGTCGATGAACAGCCCAAAGACGGGCCTGCACAAGAAGCGCGAACTTCAACAGTTGTTCCTGCTGAAACTTGACAAGTACCCGGTGAAGTTGTTATGCGAACATTGAGAACGCCAAGAGGCTTAACAACTTTAAACCAAACATCTTTTACTTCACCGGCAGCACAAGCCATTCCACTTCCTGAAGTAGTAGCATGAACATTTGAGAAATTTCCTGATAACGTACATACGTTTGACATTGTACCCAGATCTTTTGCTGTAGCACAATTATCGTATGGGTTATATGGAGTGAAAACGTAATTAACGTTATTTGGTTTAGTGGCAATAGCTGCGTATTCAATAACAGAATCACTCACTGCAGTAGCGGCAGAAATCACATTTGCAGAAGTAAAATCACCGGTACAGATTCCGGCAATACCAATGCTTGCACTTGCATTCGATGGAGTATAAGCGGAATTGTAAAAACAAGTTACAATTCCTGTTGTGCCATCAATTTTAACCCCAAAAGCATTTGAGCCAACAGCATTTGTTTTGTCCCACTTTCCTGTCCATTTCACTGTTAAAACCGGTGCAGCCCAAAGGTATTGAATTACAGAAGTAGAAAGATCGTCCCAAAGTGGAGCAATGATAGGATAGCCAAGTGCATTTGTGCTAAGGGAGTTGACAGGGTTAGGAGGAAAGGGGTTTAATGCTGGTAAAAGTGCTGATGACGGGACAAGTGCTAGCCAACCATTGGTAGAAACCACCACTTGGTTGTAGATGATACCGCCAAAATTAATAGACATACCAGGAGGAGCAAGTAAAGTGTCCATTTCATCTATCATGGCCGGCGTACCGGAGTGAATGGAAAGCATATTGATTGTTGTACCACCAACAATGTTTGCAGAAGGGCTGGTTACACCGAAACCATAAGGAAGTCCGATTCCCGGCTGTGCCAACAATTTGAAAGAATTTAAAGCAATAAAAGCAATTATGAAAATTAAAAATAATTGAGGAGAGATTTTTTTCATTTTATTGATTTGGTGGTTATTCTTAGAAGGAACTAGTGCTTAAAAGTAGATGAATTTTTCTTCATCTACTTAATAATTAAACAAAAAAAGAGGTTATTTTTGATAACCTCTTTTTGGGTAATGCGTTTATTAATTATTTTTTAAAGAACTGAGTATGCCGTGGAGAATTCGAATTAGGCGAACTTACATTTCTGACTTGAAGATAGTAGACACCGCTCGACAGACTTTCAATAGAGGTTGTTGCTGTGTTAAAACCTCTTTGTGCAGTCATAGTTTGTTTTAAAACTTCTCTACCGGTAACATCAATAATTCTGATTTCAAGATCTTCCTCGCTGTTTTGATAGAACTGATAAGTAAGAGTTTCGGAAGCCGGATTTGGATAAATCGAAACTGTTTCATCTGTGTTCTTGCAATTCACCGCTACAATATCAGAAAGTGTTTCTTTTGTATCAATATCCACTTGTTTCAATTGATAATATCGGATAGAATTGCATTTTTCTTCATTATCAATGAAAGAGTAGCTTCTGTTTGTTGTAGAGTTACCTGCACCAAATCCTTTTATTTTAGGACTAATTGATTTGAAATTTTTCCCATCAAAACTTCTCAAAACTTCGAAGTAATCATTGTTCGTTTCAGTAGCTGTGGTCCAATTGCAAACAACGAAATCATTTTCAGGTTTAGCTGTAAATGAAAGTAATTCGATTGGAAGAGGAACTGTTGATTGAACAATTGAATATAAATGATTAAACGAAGTAGCTGTAGAAGCAGTAGTTCCAATATTGCCTGTGACTGTACCGGAAGCCGTCGCAACATTTGAAATAACAAACGCTCCTGAGTTCATGATAGATGTAATCACACTTCCGACAGGAATTCCAACTCCGGAAATTGGTGCACCAACGGATAAGGCTGTGGTGTTACTTGTGTAGACTACATTCGAACCAAGTGTTGTGGTTACTGAATAAGGATTGACACCATTGATATTTACACGTTGCGTATTAAATTGTGTACTTGAAATAACACACTGACCAATTAATGACCAGGAAGCAGTAAGCAAAGGATTGGCAGCTATATCAGCTTTTGCTATCGTCCAGCCTGAACCTGAGCTATTGGTATGACCGGTATTATTCATCGCTAATTTATAGATTCCATTGAATGGAGAAACGTTGGTTTTTGAGAAGGTCCAAAATCCATGGTTGAAGAACGGTAAGGCATCGTAAGTAGCAATCATACATTCGTTTGCTAAAGGACCTAAAGCAGGAGGAATAGCTCCCGGCCATGGACTAAAGTATCCTAAGATGTCAGGGATAACAGTTCCGCTTGTAAATGTGACGTTAGCTAATTCATAGCCACCAACACCTAAAGAATCACCAACAGGGTAATCGAGGGAATAAGGAAGAGATAATCCTGTACCTGTATAAACTGCTCTGCGTAATTTACCGTCGATATAGCTTAAAGCACTATGGCCAACAATTGCAGGAGTAGAGCCCCATTTCACAAATACTTCTGTATTTGCAAAGTTTCTTGTAACGATATTTCCTGAAGTTAAAGTAAGAACGGAATCAATATTCAGTGTAGAGTTTGCACTATTCAAATATAACTTGCCGCCTGTTTTATTCATGATTACGCGGTTCATTGTAATTCCTGTTGCACCGTTGATGTTAGTTAAATATTGATTTCCTGTTCCATTGAATTCTACACGACTGCCTGCAATACCTGTGAACGTAGTTGGGCTTGTATTATTAGTGAAATTCCCTGCCACTTTCATGTATTTACCGCCGATGTTGAAAACACTTGTGGCACTTAGGGTAGCGAAGTTTTCTCTCACATCAATATTTGCTGCAAGCGTTACTGAATTAACAGTTTTAAGAACTGATAAATTTGCAAAAGCATTGACGCCGGTTAAGTTTCCGGTAATGGTTTGTGCAGTTGTACCAATAAATAAAATTGTCGATCCCGGATTGCAAACAAGATTACCGTAGTTCGTAAAGTTCCCGCAAACAGTAAGCGTAGCTCCTGCAGCAAGGGTAAGTGTTGCGCCGGCATTGATGGTAATGTTTTTTACACCTTGGCTACCAATTACATTTGGCTGACGTCCGTTAAGGGTTGGATTAACGATTGCATCGATACCACAAGCAGGTGTTCCACCGCAATCGCCCCAGTTTGTTGAGGTAGTAAATAAATTATCCGTTAAGCCTGTCCAGATTGCTGTACTTGCAGCTGTTGAAATTGGAGTAGCTCCCCAGTTTAAAGTATATCCCGCATTTGCTGCGCTGTTCCAATTGTTTAATAAAACTACATATGTTCTTGGTGCTCCGGTAAAAGTTATTGCATTTGTATAGCAATAAGGAAGAGGAAGAGTAGTAGTTAAACCGGTAGAGGAGTTTGATGCTCCATAATTACAAGCAGCAGGAGGTAGTGTTGCTGCAGCAATTGATGCACATGGCGTAGCTTGACCTGTAATGTCCCAAACAAGAACATCAATATCTGTACTTGACAAAGTCAAAACATCAAATGTAACAACCGCTGTTCCTCCTGACAATGCAGGGTCAGCGGTAAACTGATACCAAATTGAATTTCTTTCACCCGTTCCCCAGCATGTACCGGCGCCCGATGGTAAATCGCAAATATTTCCGTTGTTACGGAAACCCGGATCAGCAACTGTTATGCTGCTTGTGCTACAAACAACCTGTGCAGCTGAACAATCTTGCTGGGCAACAGGTGGAAAAGCCGGTGTTGTTCCGTCAATAAATGTTATTTCGAATGAACCTGTTAATGAGTTGAAACCGTCAACTGCAACGTAAAGTGTATCACCTGGTGTTAACGCCGTTACATTTAAGTCGGAGAAATCGCTAAAACCTCCACTACAAGGAACGCCATCATCGTTACAACCTCTGCTTACAAATGTTGCCACGTTACCACAACCGCCTATTGAAGTATAAGCTTGTATTTGAGTATCTGTTAATGTTAGTGGGTGAGTACGAATATGAACTTGCCCGCTTGCAGGAACGACTACTTTGTACCAAACTGTATTTATCGTTCCACCTATAACACACTGGGCTGCATTTAAAGGTTCAGATGTTGCACCGGTACAAGTATTGAAACCTGTTGTTGTTCCGCCAAGAGAAACTAAGACAGCGCCACATGGTAAATCATTTGGTGGTGCACATGCACTTTGAAGACAGATGTCAAATGATCCTTGTGCTTCCGGATTTTCAGACCAAACACGAATACGATAAACCGTACCGTTGACAATTGGAATGGATAAACTTGGCATACCATTAGGACCTGAATTATAATCACAAGCATATTGAACTAACGCTCCGCATGCTCCTGTATATACTGCCATGGCTGCATTTGCTGTTGGATTAATTGCGCCTTGTTGAGTACTAATTTGTAAAGATCCTGAGAAGGCTGCAGTAAAAGTAAACCAAACATCTCCTGTTACTCCATCAATGAAGTTACGCGGAACTGCTCCGGCATTAATACATGAAGGGATAGGTACTGTTCCGGCCGCAGACGGCGTAGAACATTCCGTTGTATACGTCGATAAAACACAAGCCTGGCCATTAGAGACAGAACCAAAGTTTACAGGTGTTGCACAATTGTCATAGGTGTTAGAAGTACCTAAAGATGTTACACTAATATCAAATGGAATGTTACCTCCGGCAACTTGATTATCCACCATAATGTAATAGGTTGTGCCTGCAAGTAGTGTAACAGAATTAATCGTCACTGTTCCTGTTGGAGCTTCAGCACTTCCTAAACAATAAGTTGGACCTGCACCTGAAGAATCCGGACAATTGTTATAAATAAATACTCCCGGATTTATACCTGTACTTGTTACAGAAACCCGAACACACTGGCTAACCGTTGGAGTGTAAGAGAAAATATAATCTTCACCCAGACCAAATAAGGAGTGACATACTGCATTAGTAGAATCGTATTGATTTCCAGCTCCGGCTGTTGTAAAGCCGGTTTGGTTATATGGTAAAGCACAAATGAAGGTTGGTGTACTACATGTTGCACCTCCGGTAGCAGCTGCGCCATTGTCTTTCACGCAAATTCTGAATTTACCAATTGCATCTGCATCGCCTGTAACTCGAACATAAAGTGTTTCCGCAGCACAAGGACGTGATACATCGACTTCACCAAAGGTTGGATAAGTAGAACCTGTCGTTGAGCAACCGATTGAAGCTCCTGCACATGAAGTACGTACTTCAACGGTTGTTCCTGCTGAAGGCTGACAAGTACCAGGTGCAGTTGTCACCCGAACATTGAGAACACCAACCGGTTTAATTACTTTAAACCAAACATCTTTTACTTCGCCGGCTGCACAAGCCATTCCACTTCCTG
>CAYHCU010000039.1:0-16754 GCA_964355035.1 uncultured Flavobacteriales bacterium
GAAGAGGTTTTTGACGAAATCCATCGGAGTAACATGAGCAAACTCGACGATGATGGTAAACCGATATATCGTGCAGATGGAAAAATATTAAAAAGTCAAAATTACTTCTTACCGGATATAAAAAGCATTCTTGAAGTATAAGGGACCAAAAAGTTTGAAAAACCTATTATCTTCGCACTTCTAATTACCCATGAAATTATGATTAAAATTACTTTCCCTGATAAAAATGTCAGGGAATATCCGAAAGGAACCAGCTCTTTCGACATTGCAAAAAGCATAAGTGAAGGCTTGGCTCGAAATGTTTTAGCAGCAAAAGTCAATGGAGATATTTGGGATGCTTCGCGTCCGATTAACACAGATGCGACCTTGCAACTTCTCACTTGGGACGACAAAGACGGCAAGAATACAATGTGGCATTCTTCAGCACATTTAATGGCAGAAGCACTTGAAGCATTGTATCCTGGAGTAAAATTCGGAATCGGCCCGCCGGTTGACAATGGTTTTTATTATGATGTTGACTTAGGAGGTAATACTATTTCATCTGACGATTTCAAGAAAATCGAAGATAAAATGGCAGAGTTAGCAAAGAAAGGATCAAAGTATGAACGACAACCTATTTCAAAGAAAGATGCCATTGAATTCTTCACTCAAAAAGGTGATGAATATAAACTTGAACTCATTAATGATTTAGAAGACGGTACCATTACGCTCTATAAACAAGGCAATTTCACTGATCTGTGTCGTGGTCCGCACATTCCGGATACAGGCTTTATCAAAGCAGTGAAGTTGATGAATATCGCCGGTGCGTATTGGAGAGGCGATGAAAAGAACAAACAGTTGACACGAATTTATGGAATTACATTCCCTAAAAAAAGTCAACTTGACGAGTATCTTTTGATGGTTGAAGAAGCAAAAAAACGTGACCATCGGAAAATTGGAAAAGAGCTTGAACTTTTCACCTTCGATGACGATGTAGGTCCGGGGTTACCGTTATGGATGCCAAACGGTGCTGTCATTATCGAGCAACTTGAAAAGCTAGCGAAATCTACAGAACAAGCAGCAGGTTACCAGCGTGTTCGGACACCACACATAGCAAAAGAATCGATGTATTTGACAAGCGGACACTTGCCCTATTACGAAGACAGTATGTATCCCCCAATGATATTAGAGGGTGAGAAATACTATCTGAAAGCGATGAATTGTCCTCATCATCATAAAATTTACAAAGAACTCAATCCAAGTTATAAAGACTTGCCAGTAAGGTTAGCAGAATATGGAACTTGCTATCGTTATGAGCAATCCGGTGAGTTGTTTGGTTTGATGAGAGTACGATGTTTGCAGATGAACGATGCCCATATTTATTGTACGAAAGAACAATTTGCTGATGAGTTCAGAGCAGTAAATGAAATGTATTTAAAGTATTTCAAGATTTTCAACATCGACAAATACGTAATGCGTTTCTCAACACATGATCCAAAAAAGTTAGGTAAAAAATATGTTGATCAACCTGAACTTTGGTTGGAAACAGAAGATATGGTTCGAAAAGTTCTGATTGACTCCAATATTCCTTATATTGAAGTTGCTGATGAAGGAGCTTTTTACGGGCCAAAAATCGACGTTCAGGTATGGAGTGCAATAGGCAGAGAATTCACTTTAGCAACGAATCAAGTCGATTTTGCAGTTCCTGCTCGATTTGGTTTAACCTACAAAAACAGCGAAAACAAGCTAGAAACGCCTATTTGTATCCATAGAGCTCCACTGGGAACCCATGAAAGGTTTATTGGATTTTTAATTGAGCATTATGCAGGAAATTTCCCTATTTGGTTAGCGCCCAAACAAGTAAGTATCCTTAGTATAAGCGAAAAATATAACGAGTACGCTAAAAAAGTTTTACAATTGCTAATAAATTCCGATATTCGCGGCCTCTTAGACACAAGAGACGAGAAAATAGGTAAGAAAATACGAGATGCAGAGATGAAAAAAGTCCCTTTCATGCTGATTATCGGAGAGAAAGAGTTTAACGAAAATAAAGTATCAGTACGCCGTCATGGCTCAGGAGATGTAGGGAGTTTCAGCATTGAAGAGTTCACGAAAATGGTTGAAGTAGAGATAAGTAACAGCTTAAATATCAAGAATTAATAAATTTCATTTAGCAAGGAGGTTCCAATAGCAGCACCATTCCAAAATAACAGACCACCAGCATTCAATCGACCACCGTCATCGAGTCGACCACCGTACCAAAGAGGACGAGGGCCGGTAAAAAAAGAAGACGAACATCGTATCAATGAACGCATCAAAGTTCCGAAAGTTCGTCTTGTCGGTGATAACATTGTAAGCGACATCTACCCAACAGAAGATGCGTTGAAGATGGCAAAGGATTTAGAATTAGATCTGGTCGAAGTTGTACCAACAGCAGATCCACCAGTCTGTCGAATTGTAGAATATCAAAAATTCTTATACGATAAAAAGAAAAAAGAGAAAGAACTAAAGTCAAAACAAGGCAAGCAAGTAGTTAAAGAAGTTCGTTTTGGTCCGAATACCGATGAACATGATTTCAACTTCAAAGTAAAGCATGCGATGAACTTTTTAGAGGACGGAAATAAAGTAAAAGCTTACGTACATTTCAGAGGTCGTACAATAGCTTACAAAGAAAAAGGAGAAATCATTCTTTTAAAATTCGCCCAAGCACTGGAAGAATATGGGAAGGTTGAATTACTTCCAAAGTTAGAAGGAAACAGGATGTTTATTCATCTTGCTCCGGTGGTTAGGAAGAAAAAGTGAATTGACAAGTGATAAATGACAAGTGATAAATGATAAATGGTAGAAGTCAAAAGTTGGTAACAGCATTTACTACTTACCACTTTCCACTTACTACTTTCAACTCACTACAAACAACGAACAAAATAAATAGTAATAAATAGTCAAGGTAATGCCAAAAATGAAAACGCATTCCGGTTCAAAAAAGCGGTTTAAATTAACCGGTACCGGAAAAATTAAAAGAAAGCACGCATACAAAAGTCACATCCTGACCAAGAAAGACACAAAGCGCAAACGTAATCTTACGAAGCCTGCTTTGGTATCTTCAGGGGATATGGACAGAGTAAAGAAAATGTTAGTGATCTAATTCTTTTAAATCAATCAATTATTAACCTGGTGAAAAGCAAGAAAGATCTATCGAAAGTAGACGCTTAAGCCAAAAAACAAAACAAAATGCCTCGTTCAGTCAATGCCGTCGCGTCACGCGCACGAAGAAAAAAAATGTTCAAACTCGCCAAAGGTTACTGGGGCGCGAGAGGAAACGTTCTTACAGTTGCTAAGAACTCAGTAGAAAAAGGTTTAGGTTACGCATATCGTGACCGTCGTCAGAAAAAACGGAATTTTCGTTCACTTTGGATACAACGTATCAATGCCGGAGCTCGTCTATATGAAATGAGTTACTCCGAATTGATGGGAAAAATACATGCAAAGAATTTAGGGCTCAATCGTAAAACACTAGCTGATTTAGCGATGAATCACCCAGATGCTTTCAAAGCAGTGATTGATTCAGTTAAATAAATACTACGCCATAGTTTTTAATGGATCAATGTTTAGAGAGAACCTTCGGGTTCTCTTTTTTTTGTTCGTGGTTCGTGTGTCGTCTTTCGAGGTTCGTGGTTCGAGGTTCGAAAGACGAGAAGCGAATTTCGTCTTTCTAACAAAAAGTCATTAGGGTGAAACATTATGTTAAACAGAGAAAAGCCTACTTCTTTTTCAATTTATCTTTTGCAGGTTGATAAGTTGGAAGGATAGCTAAAGCAGATAAATAATCCTTTTTGGCAGAGGCTTTATCCCCTAGTTTTTCATAACATACACCTCGATTGAAAAATGCTTCTAAATATTGATCATTTTTGAGTATAGCAGTTGAATAATTTTCTATTGCCTCTTTAAAATTATCTTTCATGACAGAATTAATAAATCCTAAATTAAAATAAGCATCAGCATAAGAAGGATCAATTTTAATTATTGTATTGTAATCAATAATTGCTTTCTCTATCTCTCCCCTATTCTGAAAATACAATCCCCGATTATATAAAGCTTCAGTACTACTAGGAAGAACTTTTAGAGCGTTGTTGTAATATTGTAAGGCTAGAGGATTCCCACGAACAGCATAAATATTTCCTAATTGAATGAAAGCATCATAATCACCGTTTTGCAAATCGATTACGGTGTTGAATGATGATACTGCTTTTGCTGTATCGCCCATCTCTTTATAAGCGAAACCACGCAAATAATAAGCACGAACAAGTTTGTTGTCCAACTTTAAGGCTTCATTTGAATAAAGCAAACTCTTCTGATAACCTTTAACATAAAAATATAATTCAGCAAGTTTTAAGTAAGCAGTTTTGTTTTTCGGATCGAGTTTAACAACTTTCTCAAAAGTATCAGACGTTTTTTTGATCTGAAAAGTTTTGAAAGCAACATCCGCCAACAACATTAAATACTCTGTATTGGTACTGTCAATTGAACAAGCTCTTTCTAAATCAGCAAAGGCCTGGTTAAGAACATTTCTCTGAGTAAAAATTTGGCCTCTTTGAAAAAGCAAATCCGCGCGATTTGGATTCGCTGTGATTTCCTGGTTCAACTTAGAAAAATCATCTTTGGTAACTGGAGTTTTTGGTTCTTCCTGATTAGTTTTTTTCTCACTACAAGAAAACATGAGCAAAGTGATTAATGAAAATATAACTATTCGGAAATTCCTCACTAGGAAAAGAGATTTACTATTATACTTATTCATGGTTTAGTCTAACAATTTAAAGCCACAATACAGAGCGTATTGTGGCTTTAAAAATAAGGATTTCATTTTGAATAGTGAGTGGTAAGTGGTAATTAGTAAGTAGTAAGTGGTAAATAGAAAGTGGTAAGTGGTAAGTACTCACCAATCACTACTTACCAATCACTACTCACTATTGCGCAGCAGCTTCCGTCATCAACTGGCGGATCTTACCTTCGATCTCATCAGATAGTTCAGGATTGTCAATCAGAAGTTGTTTAACGGCATCACGTCCTTGACCAAGCTTGGTTTCACCGTAGCTAAACCATGAGCCTGCTTTTTTGACAATACCTTTATCGACGCCAAGATCAACGATTTCGCCTACTTTAGAGATTCCTTCACCATACATGATGTCGAATTCTGCGAGGCGGAAAGGTGGCGCCACTTTGTTTTTAACAACTTTCACTTTAGTACGGTTACCAACTACGTTTTCTCCGTCTTTAATTTGACCGATACGACGAATATCAACACGAACTGAAGCATAAAATTTTAAGGCATTACCACCGGTGGTTGTTTCAGGATTTCCGAAAACAATTCCTATTTTCTCACGAAGCTGGTTGATGAAAATACAGCAACATCCGGTGCGATTAATGGAAGCCGTCAATTTTCTCAAGGCTTGTGACATCAAACGAGCTTGTAGGCCCATCTTACTTTCGCCCATTTCCCCTTCAATCTCCGCTTTTGGAGTTAAGGCAGCAACTGAGTCAATTACAATGATGTCGATTGCACCCGAACGAATAAGGTTTTCAGCAATTTCCAATGCTTGTTCACCATTATCCGGCTGTGACATTAACAGGTTCTCTATATCGACACCTAATTTTTGTGCATAGAAACGATCAAAGGCATGCTCTGCATCAATGAACGCAGCGATACCACCATTCTTCTGAACGTTTGCTATGGCATGAATTGCCAAGGTTGTTTTACCTGAAGACTCCGGTCCGTAGATTTCTACAACGCGACCTTTTGGAAAACCGCCAATGCCAAGAGCGATATCCAGAGTAATTGAGCCTGTAGAAATCGATTCTACTTGTTCAACCGGCTCATCACCCATTTTCATAATTGTGCCCTTACCGTAAGCTTTCTCGAGTTTGTCGATTGTGAGCTGAAGAGCCTTTAATTTTTCTTTTGCGTTTTCTTTCGCTGTTTCTTTTGCTTCTGTTGCCATAGTATTGTATGTTTATTTGTTTCTCTTTTAGGTGACTGCATTGCAATCATAGTAATTATATACAAATGTGCTAAATCTTTTGATACGTAGCGCATCTCAGGCAATATTTATTAACAAAATATCCTTAAAAAGTATGAAATTGTTGATAAATTATAATGATTGTGAGATAATCATTATAAAAACCAGCATTTAGTAGGAACGATTAGTGGGCGATTTAAAATAAGGCAAAAAAAACGCCCCACTTCCGTGGAGCGTTCAAATCGAACCTGAAAAAGTATTTTAACAACACCGAAATTAATTGATTTCAATATTCACATTCTCGCCTTTTTTAATTACCTTCTTCTTTCCTTTTGATTGTATTTCAACACCATTACTATCAATCTTCACAGTTGCTTCTTCACCATTTTCGCCTCCGCTGATAAACACACCGTTTTCATTGATTTTGACATGACCACCATCTCCTCCATTAAAATCAATATTACGATGATTTCCTATCGTAGCCTCTGAGCCATCACAATCCATACATGAAAGGCCATTTGATGTCATCACCCAGTTTTTTCCAAGCATATCATAATCATATACATTTTGAGTATTCTTGATATCATATATGAAATCTTCCATTGATTTGTCAAGATATATTTTAGCACCTATTGGAACCTTAAGTAACAATTGAACTTTTTGTCCGCGATACTTTTCACTTTTATCGATAATAAAACGTTTACTAAATTGAAGTAAGGAATCCATTTGCGAGAACGAATAAGAAATATGCGTTGCTCTTTCTGAAGCTTCTTTATTAGATGAACCGCGTGCATATAAAATCTGCACCAATTGGAATGAATCATTCGGACTTTTCACTACGTCCAGATGAATATCTCCTGATTGCAATTGGCCGTCTTTCAATTTAAGAAAGAACTCACCCTCTCCATCCTCCCATTCCCAGTTATCATAATATTTTCTTTCCTCTTTAAATTCATCTTTATTTTGCATTTCCAGACGAATGTAATTTCCGGAAGGTTGAGTTAATGGCATTGGTTGTCTGATGCTTGAACTATCTGAGAATTCGCTTGCTGTTTTCACTCCTAATACAATGCAAACAGTAAGAGAAAGCAACCAAAGTCCAAGAGCGGTAAATCCAACGATTCTCGAGGATTTTTTAATATTAAATAACATTCTTGCTCCACCATAAGCCAGCATTAAAAACGGAATAGAGATTAGCATTGTAGCACTAATGAACGCCAAACCGAATTGAAATCCGTCAGGAAAAATGTGGAAGAAAAATTCCGGTATATGAGTTCCGGGCAATCTGAATATTGCAAGAAAAGCCATAAAAAATGCAAGACCTATTACCAATCCTATAAATATGAAGAAAACAGCAATCAGTTTTCCAAGGAATATAAAAAGATACTTGAACAATGTAGCTACTCCTTCAAAGAATCGACTTACCACTGAATCCTTTTTTTCTTTGCTTCCTTCCTGAACATTTTTTTCAATGTTGGAAATATTCACCGGTTCACCTCTCATCTTCAACTTTTCAACTGAAGAATCTGCTTGAGGAATAATAATCCACAATACAATATAGAGCATGAAACCTGAGCCATAGAAAATCATGGCACCAGCAAAGATCAATCGAATCCAAACCGGATCAATGTCAAAGTAAGCTGCAATACCGGAACAAACACCACCGACAACTTTCTCGTTAGGATTACGATACAATCTTTTCTGACCACGACTTTCTGAAGGAGCTTCTTCTTTTTCAGGTGTCGAACTATCTGAACTATCAGAAAACTGTTCCGGACGTCCCATGATTGTAGTTACTTCTTCAACATCGAGAAGAGTAATTACCTGCTTACTGTCCTTTACCCTTTCCTGAAACATTTCAGCAATACGAGATTCAATATCCTGCATAATCTCATCTCTGCCTTCAGCAGTTGTGAAATGCACTCGGATTTTCTCCAAATACGCTTTGAATCTTTCGTAAGCGTTTTCATCGATATGGAATACAATTCCACCGATATTTACTGTTACAGTCTTATTCATGATGATCAGGTTTTTGTGTGGTCAAGTGAACGGCTTCAACCAGTTCTTTCCAGGTTAAGCGAAGTTCCTCTAAAAATTTTGTTCCCAAAGGGGTTAATGAATAATATTTGCGTGGTGGTCCGGATTTGCTCTCAATCCATCTGTACTGAAGTAAGCCTCCGTTTTTCAATCGGGTTAAAAGGGGATAAAGAGTTCCTTCCACCACGATTAACTTGGATACTTTCATTCTGGCAATAATATCGGAAGGATAAACTTCCTCATACGATAAGATTGACAAAATACAAAACTCCAGCACTCCTTTACGCATTTGAGCTTGTGAATTCTCTAAGTTACTGCTCATTGCTTTTTTTTTAGTAAGTTGTAAGTTGTAAATGGTGAGTTGAAGTTCGAAATTCGTAACTCGAGATTCGTAATTCGAAAATAGCCGCCACCTTTATTATTAATTATTATATATCAATTCAGCACTATTGATTGATCAAATTGACTTTTTCTGCTTGAGAAAGAGAGGCTGACCGATCAATTTTACGTGCGTCGAGGTTATCCGTATAAATACTTCCATCACCAATCAGTTTTGAATAACTTTCGCCTGTACTACCTGAAACAATAATTTTACCACTACCTTTTACGATCATTCCAACTGTAAGAGTTCTTACATCCATTCGGATACTTCCGCTGCCGTTTACTTTTAACAACAAGATGTCAGAATTGATCAAACCATTAGCATAAATTTTTGCGTTTCCATTTACCTCCACTAAATTGATATCCTGAACTGTCACATAAATCGTGAATGCATGATTGTTATGCCCGGAAATTATTAATGAACCATATTCAACTTCTGTTGTAATATCTTTCACCATGGTCTTCTCCCCTTCTATACGGATTGAATTAGTTTCTCCCTGAGAAAGAATAACATTTGCAGAAGTGTTAACGATAAGACCTGAAAAATTGCTTGTGTTTCTCAAGTCAGAAGAGAGTTCAGATGAATCTCCACTTGCAAAAGCAAAGCCTGTGAATGAAAGCAGGATGGCAGCAAAGAATAATTTCGTTTTCATTGTAATTAGATTTTTGTGTGAATTATTTATAGAACTATGTATTACCTTCTTATTGGTGATACAAAGATACGGTCATAAAAAGGTATTATGCAATACATAGTACTAAAATAATTGTAACTATTGAGTTATAATGTTGATTTTCAGCATATAAATTTTACATTTAAATCTATGGAATTTGAAAATTAGCCCGTTTTTGGGGACTAAGCATGAAAAAACCTCAACACAAAAGTACCTTTTAAACACTTTTGAATTGAGGTTAAATCTAAAACCTTTTTAATTAATGAATCACCGAAATTCTAATCGAAGAAGATTGATTCCCATTCACAAACTTGCCGATATAAAACCCCGAAGGAATTGCGGAAAGATCAAGAGAGAATTTATTTTCCGATTCTCCTGCAATTATAGGATGAGAAAGTTGCTCTTTTCCATCGATAGAATACAAATAGAAATTACTCTTTTCAGTATTCATCAATTTATAAGCAATAACTAATTTGTCATTGCAAGGGTTTGGATATGCACTTGCTAAAAGTTCTTTCTCCTCTCCTACACTCACGTTAAATGCGGGAATTTGAATTGACCAAAGCGACGGCGTACTTCCGTAACTCACTTCGATCAGGTAAATGATATTGCTGTCTAGTACCATATCAACCGGATGCTGAAAACCCATAGCTATTCGCGTCGAATGAAAAGAATAATTATCACCTGAACTGTCTTTCACCATTTCAAGATGCAAAATGTCTTCGCCGGGATCTCCAAAGGGAGACATTAGAGTTGATGCACCGGCAATCAAAGAATCGCCTCTGGTATAACATGTCACAAAACCGTTTCCTTTGAATTCGGTATCCAATACACTGTCTTTGTCAAATACTAATCCCAATGGAGAACGATGGGCTGTAAAACTATAGACACCAATACCAAGATCACTTGCATCCATGATTGCACCATTTGTTGAGTCTCTGAATTGATCGCCATCCGGCCCATAATTTAAGCATGGTTTAGAAAATGTCACACCACTTGGTTGCGGAGGAAACAGAGAATCGTTGGTAAAAAATCCTTGCACCCAACTTGTGCTTGTATGATTGATCATAACATCTAATGACGAATCAAAGCCGGGGAATTGTTGTGGATTAATTGCGTCGCCCATTACCCATGGAAATCCATAATGTTTGCCGCTTCTGATCCAATTCAATTCATCGTCCATATCTCTGTCGCCGGAGTTTTCAGCTCCAAACAAATCACCATTTCCGTTGTAAGCGAAGTCATAAGTATTTCTAACGCCTCTGCAAAGAATAAAGCCTAATGTATCGAGCGTTAAAGAATCATCGGGAATAAATAAACTATCAGCATCAACAGGAATCTTCAAGATTAAAGCAGTGATGGGTTTATTTCGAATTCCGTGATAAAGTCCATAACGCGTTTGTTCCTCACCATGGTCACCGCGTGCACCGCTGTTTACATAGATAGAATCACCGGTAGCATTGACGATTGTTCCACTGAAAAGATGATCAAAGTAATCAGCAGTTTCATATTCATCAGAGATGGCGACCACATTCCACAGCCGACTTCCGTTTGATTGCAAACGACCACGAGAAACAATACCACGAGTCAATGGTGTGGCAGAGTTCAGGTTTCCGCTAACATACATGGAACTGTCTTTGAAACATAGTCCTTGAACGTAGGTAACTCCATGTAAATTAGAATCAGCAACTAGCGTATCGTAAGCCTGACCACCAACAGGTTGAATAATCTTATAAATATTCCCACCGGCTGTTGCATAGTAGAGTTCACCGGAAACCGGATCAAGATCCAATCTGGTCGTTTGTAATTGAACATCCATGATGTGATTGATAATAACATCCGGTCGTAATGAAACAGGAGTTTGACCAAAAGTTGTTGTAGAAATTACAAACAACAGAATTTGAAGAAGGTAATTTTTTTTCATGTGAATAAATTAAATTGTGTGAATTATTAAGTAGTAGTTTCCTCTGATGGATAAGAAAGGAATTGTATATGTCTGCAATAGGAGAAAACGAATAGCAGATAATGGCAATTTAGTGAAATCACCGGGATAAAAAAATATCACATAAAAACTCAAAGGATTTAATCCGTGAATTTATAAATCAACGTTTTTTGGGAAATTATAAGCATTCCGACAAATATTGCAACAAGCTTAATTTAAAGGCAACCATAATACAATTATTTCACAATTCTTCCATTGAATATTTCGTTTGAAGTTTCGATACTATAAAGAAATATTCCAGCGACCAGATTTAGATCAAACTCATTCTCATTCTCATTTTTTTTAAAAGCGATTAATCGGCCATCCAAATCAAAAATTCTTAAATTAAATTTCCCCACAATATTTTGGACAAAATAATGATCTGAATTTTGAATTTTGCTAATATATGGCCTTGGCGAATTAATTAAATTATCTGAAATAAAATTAACAATGCCATTTGAATCAATTTTCAATACGTAAAGTTTAGGGAAAGTAGAAATATATTGGATCTGCCCACAAACTACAATTGAACTGTCTGCTGAACGAATAACAAAGCTACCCACACTTCCAAAACAACCATTTGGCCCAGGCAAGCAAAAGTTTCTTTTCCACAGAAAATTTCCTGAAATATCTGTGCTTATAACAAACATAATGAAATTATTGAGCGAGTCAATTGTCTTGCCTGTTATAACAATTTGATTAGATCTAACAACTGCGAATGATGTTGCGATATTGATTTCATTATTAGTTAATTTATTATTCCAGATTATATTTCCTAAAGAATCTGTATTAATTAAATTTACTTGGGCATGATTTAGTGAATCAAATGTTTGACCACAAATGAAAAAACCATTATTATTTTTCAAAATTTTCATTCCTCTAATTTCAGAAGGATTATTATACGTTACTGTATCTAAAATATTCCCATTGTAATCAGACTTGGCAAAAAATGTTTTGTTTATTCCATTTACAACACCTAGCCCCAAAACAATAAAGCAAGAATCACCGTAAATAAAATCAACTACCTCTGAAAATTCCGGCTCAGCACCAAAATTAGAAATTGATAAAATATTGCTTGTACTATCGATGCGAAAAAGTAAAATCTCCCTTGTTAAAACTCTATTTACAAAAGCTGTAATAATATTATCAGAATCAACAAGCAATTTTAAGCAACTGAGTTCATGCAAAGTATCACTCAATTCAGTTGTCCATATGGGATTTCCTATCGAATCAACAAAATGAACTTTAACTTGCTTAACTGTAGAGCTTGAATTAAAATGATCAAAAACAACAGGGAAAATAAAACCGTTTTTATAAGGTGTTAGTTCACCAACCATTTCGTCTGTAGTTCCATCTGAATAAATTGAATTTCTAATCAAATTGCCATTCTGATCAATTTGAGTTAGATATTCTGTGGATACGCAAAGTCCACAATCATCTGCAAGAGAAGTCAGGTAAAAATTTCCATTGCTCTCTTTTATTGAAACACCATATTGCTTTGTTCCTGGAAGCAAAAAGCTTTTTTCAAAATAATTCTGTGCATTGCATAAAGAAGCAATAGTTGGAAATAATATTAAGAAAAAAAATATTCCTTTCATTGAATTAAAATTATAAAATATTAATCAAAAAAACTCATATCTCGAAAAAATATAGATGTTGTCCATTTCCAAGTTAAAAAAAATAAAAAAAGCGGTATCAAATATTCTTGATACCGCTCTCTTAAAAAAACAGAATTATTTCCCTTTAATCGAAAGTAATTCCACATCAAAAATAAGAGTAGAATTTGCTTCGATTTTTGGTCCTGCAGCGCGATCGCCATAAGCTAGCTCAGCAGGGATGAATAATTTATATTTTGAACCCACTTTCATCAATTGAAGTGCTTCAGTCCAACCTTTAATCACAGCGCCTACCGGAAATTCAGCCGGTTGACCACGTTCTACAGAAGAATCGAATACAGAGCCATCGATTAGAGTACCATGGTAATGAACAGAAACTGTGTCAGAAGCTAAAGGCATAGCGCCCGTTCCTTCTTTAATAACTTGATATTGAAGACCATCAGGTAATTCAATGATACCGGGCTTCTTTTTATTTTCAGCCAGGAATTTTTTTCCTACTGAAAGATTTGCATCACCTTTGTGTTTTGCTTTTTCACCAAGATAGGCTTGAATAACACCCTGCGCCTGCATTTGAGTTAAAAGCAAGCTATCCCCTTTAATAGCACTTTGAATAGCTATTTTAAGGACATCAAGATTCAAAGAATCCAGACCATCTTTTTTCATATTAGAACCGATAGAAATACCGATACCATAAGCTACTGAATCTGAGTTAGTTTTGAGATCAACAGTAGATTTTCCTTTCTGACCTTGGCAAGAAAACAAGGTTGCGATACTGAAACAAGCTGCGAGAGCTAGAACTTTTTTGTTCATAGTTATATTATTTTTGAGGCCGCGAAGATATGAAAACTTCAATAACCAACTTAATGATAGCGTAAAATCATGTAAAACTTTATTTGTCCTTCATTTTCGGTATCCTTCACCTACTTAATACCCTTATTATCCCTCAAATTAGGTCAGTTTACAAAAAGGAGGTTGTGATTTTAAAGCAAAACCTATATTTGCGCCACAAAACTAGAATGTGCCTCGCGTCCTCATAATTATAAATAGACTCAATTTAGGTGGTCCTGCTTTCCATGTGGCTACCTTAACAAAATATCTTTCGCCGGAATTTGAGGTTTTATTAGTTGCCGGTACGAAAGACGATTCAGAGGAAGGCTCTGATTATATCATTAAAAACATGGGGCTTACAGTAGAAAAATTACCGGAAATGCATCGCTCCATCCGTCCGATAAAAGATTATAGATCGTATCAAACATTGAGAAAGATGATTCGGGAATTTAAACCGGACATTGTTCATACACATGCAGCAAAAGCAGGTGCCTTGGGGAGATTAGCCGCTTTTCATGAAAAGGTACCGGTAATTATTCACACCTTTCACGGGCATGTTTTTCACAGTTATTTTTCCCCGCTAAAAACCCGGATTATTTTGATCATTGAGCGTTATTTAGCCAAAAAGAGTTCCGCCATAATTGCAATCAGTGAGCGACAAAAGAAAGATCTCGGTTTAAAGTATACTGTTTGTAAAGCGTCAAAACTTCATATGATTCCTCTTGGTTTTGATTTGAGAAAATTCAGAGAGAACATCCCGGAAAAGCGAGCTGATTTCCGAAAAAAATACCTCTTGGAAGAAGACGAGATTGCTATAGGTATAATAGGAAGATTGGTACCGGTAAAGAATCATCCTTTGTTTATGGCAAGTGCCGTATCAGTTTTAAAACAGACAAAAAAAAGGGTTCGTTTTTTCATCATTGGAGATGGCGAAAGTCGCGAATTATTATTCAGAGAAGCCGAAATACTTGATTTAAAGTACACTTATTTTCCGGACAAGCCTACGCGGGCAGATCTTACATTTTGCAGCTGGATAAAAGATGTAGACGTAGCGATATCCGGATTGGACATTGTTGCAATGAGTTCACACAATGAAGGCACTCCGGTGAGTTTAATTGAAGCACAAGCAGGAGACAAGCCCGTTATATCGAGCAATGTCGGTGGAATTGAAAATGTTGTTATTAAAAATGAAACGGCCTTGTTGGTCGACAGCAATGATTACACAGATTATGCAGCGCAACTACTTCGATTAATTGAAGATGATGAACTCAGAAAGAGATTAGGGAATAATGGATGGGAGTTTGTTCGGGAAAAGTTCCACTTTACACGGATGATCAAGGAAGTATCCCTGTTATATAAGCAGTTATTAACTAAACGAAAGTGACTATAAAAAAGCGTTTTCAATTCAACATATTATTCTATTTTTGTTCGCTAAGCAAAAAAATGTATAGACTCCTTATCCTACTTATTTTTTTAACATCCTGTGGCGGATTAACTCCCAATCGCATGTTTAAGACTCCTTCAAACTACGAGTTTGCCAGAGACACAACGAATCTTACCAAGCCAATCGTTTATTTTATTCAGCCGGGAGATAAAGTTGACATGCACATTTACAGCAACAATGGTTTCAAGCTTGTTGACATTACCCAATATGACACTGAAAGTGGCACAAGTACATCAACAGTTCCATTTACGATCGATGTTGATAGTACAGCTAAATTTCCTATTCTTGGAAGAATTAAACTTGCCGGATTAAGTGTACGCGAAGTAGAAAAAAAGCTAGAAGAATCGTATTCAAAATACTTCAATGATCCGTTCATTGTTATTAGTGTTATCAACCGAACGGCTATTGTTTTTCTGAATGAAACAGGGCACGGTGCTGTTGTACACCTTGAAAATGAAAACACAACACTTTACGAAGCATTGGCATTAGCCGGAGGTATAGGAGAATATAGTAAGTCTTACAGCATAAAAATTTTACGAGGTGATCCAAGAAATCCTCAAATTTTCAAGGCGGATATTTCGACAGTTGAAGGGCTGCAAACTTCAGAATTGAGAGTTTTATCAAACGACATTATTTATATTGATTCAGGAGCACGATTTACAAAAAGGATATCTACTGATATATTACCAATTCTTGGACTTATTTCAACTTTATTCCTTTTGACAACATATATTACCAAATAATATGGCAAAAAAGAAAATCTCCCATATGAACGAAGAGTTTGACCTCAAACTCTTTTCGATAATTGTAAAAAAGTACTTCTATTTACTCCTTATTATACTTTTCTTTTCATTTACGTTAGCCTTACTGTATTTACGCTATACACATCCGGTCTATCAAGCTGAGTCAGTCATAAAAATCGGGACAGTAAATAATGCGAATGCAATACTAAACATTCAAAGCCCACAGATCTATGATGCCATGGGCTTAAGTGGAACAAGTTTGGCAGGATCTATTGAATTATTGCGGTCAAAGTTAATGGTAACAAGAGTACTATCTCAAATGCCATTAGATATAAGCTATTATGCACAAGGCAATGTTCTTGATTACGAATTGTATCGTCAGACACCGTTCGAGGTTGAATTTTTATTGAAGGATTCTAATTTCTACGGCATACCTGTTTTTATTAATTTCTTGTCAGAGCAACGATTTCAATTGCTGTATACTTTAAACAAAAACAACATTAGCAATATTTGTAATGTAGAACAGTGGTATAATTTGCCCGGGATTAAAATCAAAGTCAGAGTTATTGATTATAATTCTATCACTTCTCAGCAGAAGAAGATCAAACAGAATCCTTTTTATTTCTACATCAGCAATCCGGACAATTTGGTAGACCGTTATTACAACGATATGTCTATTATTTTAACCAATCAATTTGCGCAAACAGTAAAGATTACTTTTAAGGATAGGAATGCATTAAAATCAGCAGATTTTGTAAACACAATGGTTTCAGAATATGATGAGTATGTTAAAGAGAATAAGTCAGCCGGAGCGAATAAATCGATTGAATTCATTAACGAAACTCTTGCAGCAATCGACAGTGAATTAAAGGAATCAGAAACGCGACTAGAATTATTTAAGCGGAACAATAAAATTTCCGAACCAAGTCAGAATGCTCAGGATGTATTAAATCACATTAATAATTTAATTGATCAACGAACAGAATTCCAATTAAGCGATGCTGTTTTGAAAAGACTTGAAAAAGAGATTCATTCAAATCAGCAAGTTGACAAAATTATC
>CAYHCU010000040.1:0-16650 GCA_964355035.1 uncultured Flavobacteriales bacterium
TGTGTGTCACATTCTAATTGCTCTTTCTGTTCTTTTTTGCAACTAAAGCTGATCAAACTTAGGAAACTGATCACGATCACGAAGTTTCTGAATGCTGGTCTCATGGTTTTGTTTTTTATTTGAGGAGATCTTTAATGACTATCTACCTGATGAACAACGCTGTAATATCAAATAAATTCCTATTGCAGAGCGATTCATGGAGATTTCTCCCGGATATTGTCACATGGAGCGTTATACTTTGCTTCTCTAAAATTGTTGCCCGTGTTTAAAACTATGTTCGTAACTACACTCTGTAAAAACCACTGTACAAGGGAGATTGCAATAATTTTGAAGGAATTCCCGTTTACACCAAAATTTACCTCAAACCAATGACAAGAATTTTTTTAGTTCTGCTGATATTTTTTTCCCTTCAGGCGTTTTCTCAGCAAACAGCCATTTATCAGGATACTGAAAGAGATTACCAGCTAGGATTAGATTTGCTCCAAAAACAAAAATATGGAGCAGCTCAAAAACTTTTTATGCAGGTTCTTGAATCGAAAAATCATCTTTCTTATGAAGTGATTTCTAATTCCGCATATTATTCTGCAAAATGTGCTTCTGAACTTTTTAATAAGGATGCTGAATATTTGCTTCAGGATTTTATTGGAAAATATCCTGCTAGCTCTAATTATCAACCTGCCGTTTATGATTTAGGAATTTATTATTACCGTTTGAAACGGTATAAAAATGCCATTGAATATTTAGCAAAAATTGAGCAGTCAGATCTTACAACAGAGAAAAAGGATGAAGTTAATTTCAAGATCGGTTATTCATATTACATGACTAGCGATTATGATCGTGCTTCGAAATCTTTTTTTCTGATGAAAGATGGTAATTCAAAATATGCAAGTGCTGCACAGTATTATTATGCTCATATCGCTTTCGTAAATGAAAATTATGAAACAGCATTGAACAGTTTTCTGAAGTTGAAGGATTCAGAAGCATTTGCTCCTATTGCACCTTATTACATTACACAGATCTACTATCGTCAGAGAAAATATGATGAAGTTGTAAAGTATGCTCCATCTGTTCTGGATACCTCTGCTACTAAGAATGGTATTGAGATCGGAAGAATGGTTGGAGAATCGTATTACCGCAAAGAAAGCTACAAAGAAGCTTTGCCTTATTTGCTTGACTACGAAAAAAATTCATCGAATGTGAATCGAAGTGATTTCTATTGTATTGGTTTCTCTTACTATCGGACTAAAGATTACAATAAAGCAGTAACGTATTTTCAAAAAGCAATCGGTGGAGAAGATACGATCTCGCAAAATGCGTACTATCATTTAGCAGATTGTCAATTGCAATTAAATAACAAACGTTCTGCCCGTACTGCTTTCCAATCTGCTGCTAAAACAAATTTTAATCCTGATATAAAGGAAGAAGCTTCCTTCAACTATGCAAAATTATCGTATGAGTTATCATTCCAGGATGTGGCACTTGAATCGTTCAGAACATTTATGAAAGATTTTCCCAATAGCCTTTACTTTGATCAGGCAAATGAAATGCTGATTAATATTTACACCAACACCAGAAATTATAGAGATGCTATCACAGCTCTTGAGTCAATAAAAAATAAAACTCAGAATATTAAAACGGCCTATCAGAAAGTTTCATATTACCGAGGGGTTGAATTATTTATGGATAATAATTCCAAAGATGCAATTCAGCTTTTTAAAACTTCGCAACAATTCCCGAACGACCAAAACCTGGTGGCTGAAGCTAATTATTGGACAGGTGAAGCGCAATGTAAGCTGGGAAATTATGAAGAGGCTATCACAGCTTATAGTACTTTTCTTTTGACTCCTGCTGCTCTTAAAAGCGAAAGATATAATTTGGCAAATTACAATATCGGTTATTCGTATTACAAAATGGAGAATTTCCCTGAAGCTTTAACTGCTTTCAGAAAATATGTGAAAGATAAACCTCATACTGATGTAGCTCGTTTTAATGATGCCACATTACGTCTGGCAGATTGTTATTTTATTCTCAAAGACCAGACAAATGCAATTGAATATTACAATCAGGCAATTGCAGCAAATGCTAAAGCAAGCGATTATGCATTATATCAAAAAGCTGCCATTCTTGGTGTACAAGGAAAATTTGCTGAGAAAGTAAATACGCTTCAAAAATTATTTGAAAAACATCCAAAGTCTGTGTACTTCGATGATGGTTTGTTTGAAGCCGGTCAGGCTTGTATGGCACAAGGAAATTTTGAATTGTCTTTGAAATATTTTAAACGTGTAATTAATGAATATCCAAATGGTATCTTTTTCAGAAAAGCAGAATTAGGTGAAGCACTTGTTTATTATAACACGAAGCAAGATGAAAAATCAATGGCTGCTTATAAACATATTGTTCAGAAATATCCGAATACAACGGAGTCTCATGAAGCGTTAGTTCAAATAAAAAATATCAGCGTGTCGCAAAATAAGGTGGATGATTACCTGAATTATGTAAAAGGGGTTCCTAATGCCGACGTGTCCGAAGCTGCCGAAGATTCACTTTCTTATGAAGCAGCAGAGTTGGTCTACACTCAGGGAAATTGTGATCTTGCTATTCGTGAATTTGATAAATATATGCTCAAATTCACCAATGCTATATTTAAAATTAATGCCAGCTATTATAAATCCGATTGTCTTTTTAAAGCAAAAAAATATCAGGAAGCATTGCCGGGTTATGAATACGTTATCACTCAACCTAAGACAAACATTACTGAAAAGTCTTTGTTGAATTCTGCAATTATTAATTTCCGTTTGAAGCAGTATGATCGTGCCTATATGCAATTTGAAACCTTGGAAACTTCTGCCGAATCGAAAGATAATATCATGGCGGCCTATTCAGGTCAGATGCGTTCGGCATATAAAATGGGCGAAAGCACAAAGGCCGTTACTGCTGCTCAGAAAATCTTAAGCTCGACTACAACCGATAAGGATATTCTCAATGAAGCACATTTGATTACCGGTAAAGCATATTTCGAGAAAAAGGATTATGGCTCTGCAAAAACAGAATTGTCAATTGTCGCCAAACGTACCAATAGTGAAATGACTGCTGAAAGTAAATATTTGCTCGCGGCCATTGAATACAATACAGCAAATTATAAGGAGTCGACTAAATTGATTTTTGAAATTCAAAAACAAGTTCCTTCTTATGATTATTGGATTGCCAAAGGATTTATTTTGTTGGGTGATAATTACCTCGCTCAGCAGGATACTTTTCAGGCGAAAGAAACCTACAAAAGTATTATTGCGAATTATGCAAAAGATGTAAATGATCCGGATGACTTAAAAGCAATCGCTCAGACCAAACTTGCTGCAATCTCTATTCCTGAAAGTAATAAAGAAATGGAACGTAAGTTAAAAGAGAACGAAGAGGTTGAAGATTCAACAGATGTTATCCAAAATAAATAATAACGAAAGGTAAGTCATTAGACATGAAAAAAACGAATAAATATTTTATAGTAGCCGCAATGTGTATGTTGCCTTTCTGCCTCATTGCGCAGAATACGGAGGAGCCGAAAAAACCGGAAGACACACAAGGTGATTTAGGCGATAAAACATATATCATCGTAAAAGATTATCGCCCTATTTTAGCTGAGTCTTCTAAAATTTCCGACACGCCTGAAGGTGATACTTCGTCTACGAATCCTCCTGAAATGTCGTACACCATTCGTTCGCAAAAAGCAGAAACGAATTATGAGACTAGTACGATTAAAGCTGTTAAAATAAAAGATGAGCCTTTGGCAAAGCTGTATAGCACATACATAAGAATAGGTCTTGGAAATTATTCTATTTATGATGGTGAATTGTATTTGAATGCTCTTCGTTCGAAAACAGGATCTCTTGGTTTGGCATTAGGTCATCATTCGGGTTCGCCGGGATTGAAAGGGGTAGGGCCGGCAAGTTACAGTAAAAATCATGGTGGTCTTTATGGTAAATATATGCTTGATAATAAAACTCTCACCGGAGAATTTAATTTTGACCGTAATGCTGTTCACTATTATGGTTATAACAGTGAAGATTCTATCCTGGATAAAAGTCAGATAGCGCAGCGCTTCAATATTTTTGGATTGAATTTAAATCTTGCTTCCAATAACCTTACAAAAGATAATATTGATTATTCAGCAGGAATAGACTGGAAAGCAATTAGCGATAAATATGATGTGAGTGAAAGCGATTTCTTAGTCCATGGATTTGTTGGAAAAGAGCTGACAAGTTTTTATTTTAAAACTGATATCGCTTTCAATTATTTCAGAAAGTCCAGAGCAAATTATGAGACCTTGAGTAGCACTACAGATTTAGGACGGCATTTAATAAATATCACACCAATGATTCATTTGAAAAATGAAAAAGCAAAACTTAGTCTGGGTGTTGATTTGGCATTGGAAAAAAATCTGCAATCAGAAATACACTTTTTCCCAAAGGTAGATTTCCTTCTTCCTATCGCTGAAAACATTCTTTATTTATTTGCTAATGTGAGTGGAGGAGTAGTAAAAAATAATTTCCGTACAATGGTTCTTGAAAACCCTTTTATCAATTCTACCGTTCAGCCATTGAATACAATAAATAAATTGGAGTTAAAAGGCGGATTAAATGGAAGTTTCTCATCGAAGGTTTCGTTTTTAGCTTCTGTGAAATATTCTACGTTTGATAAACTTCAGTTGTATTACAATGATTCCGTCTCAACGAATAAGTTTAATGTTACCTACGTTGATGGAAAGGTTTTTAATATCCACGGTGAATTGACGTATCGTTCCTCTGACAAATTCGTTATTTCTGCTCATTTGGACCAATACGCTTATTCAATGGACTTTAGTCAGAAAGCATGGCATCATCCGAATACAGAAGTAAAACTCGATGCGAAATACAATTTACGCGATAAACTTTACATGGATGTTGCAATCTTCTCCCGTGGAAGTTACTACGTAAGAGTTCAAAAGCCAAATGGTTTTAGTGAAGAAAAGGTAAAAGGTTTTATCGATGGAAATTTAGGTCTGGAATATCGCTATTCAAAAATACTTTCTGTCTTTGCCAATCTAAACAACTTAGGCTTCGCCCGATATTATTATTTGAATCAGTATCCTTCCGAGAGATTTAATATGTTGGTAGGGATTTCTTATTCGTTTTGAAAGGACGGATTTAGCTATATTTTTAATTTAATAACCTGCTTCTATTGGATGCACTGGTCATTTTTAGTTCAGATCTTTGGAGAAATGAGCAATCAGACAGATATTTTCATCCAAAAAAAGATCCATGAGCTGAGAGGGGTAAAAATTATACTCGATTTTGATATAGCCGGACTTTATAATGTACCGACAAAAGTCCTTAAGCAATCTATTCGCAGGAATATGGACCGATTTCCGGAGGATTTCATGTTTGAATTAACTGAAAGTGAGTGGGAAAACTTGAGGTCACAAATTGTGACCTCAAGTTGGGGCGGCATTCGCTATCGCCCGGTAGCATTTACGGAATACGGTGTGGCCATGCTTTCCGGGTTACTTCGGAGCGAAACTGCTGTCAGAATGAACATTGAAATTGTTCGAACATTTATCCTCTTACGAAAACTGGCTGCTGAACATGTTGACCTTTATGAAAAGATTGTAGAATTGGAGACACGATTTGATCGAAAATTTACCGACATTGAACAGGCTCTTGGTTTTCTGATTCAAGAGAAAGCAAAGAAGGAAAATCTAAATACAAGAAGAAGAATAGGCTTTTAGCAGTTTTGTAGATGGAAATTTAGGTCTGGAATATCGTTATTCCAAAATACTTTCAGTCTTTGCCAATTTGAATAACCTAGGCTTCGCCAGATATTACTACTGGAATTAATATCCTTCCGAGAGATTTAATATGTTGGTAGGGATTTCTTATTCGTTTTGAAAATCGTGATTCGGTTTTTGTGAGTCGTTTGTCGATTGTGTGTGATAAAGAGAGTCGTATTCACTTTCTAAGACGAGAATATATCACATTTTCTGTTTTTTATTTATTGCCTTTACTTTTAAGTGACAGATAAAAGAATAAACTACAATCCGGCTTTAGCCAAAAGCGCAGTTTCAATTAAAGATTGAATCCATAACAGCTCATTGTTTGATTAACCCATACCAAACTATTGTATTCCTACGCAACTATATTCCTGAAGAGTAAGACATCTTACTATATTTGAAGAGTCCAATACAACAATGAATGAGAATCCACATAGTGCTTCATTCGAACCGTCGCGAGATGGAGTTTGAATGATTTATTCCATTCCAAATTTACGTTGCATTGATTCTCTTGATGAATCATAGCATATTGGTCCGGTCCAACCATATTTTGGCCCAAAACAATTTACTATATAGCTACTATCTTTTCCTAATATGCAACCCCTGTATTTTCCTGATAGGTTTTTAACAAGTGAATCTGATGCAAAATAATATATCCAATTACCTTCTGGCCGCTTCCAGTTGATTCGCACATCCTCTTCGAAGTTTTTGCAAATAAAAGTTCCGGGAGAGGATATACGGCAACTCAAGATTAGGGTTAATACAAGGAATGCTAAATATTTCATTATTTAGTTTTTAATGAACATTGCGCTAGCATTAGCTTCTGTTGAAACGAGTTTCAGCAAATATACACCTAGATTAAACTCTAAAAGTTTGCTCCACAATTTTAATTTCCGATTCTGTCAAATCATACATTTGATAGACAATTTCATTTATTCTGTTTTCGCAATAATCAATTTTGCTCTGTATTTGATTGTTTTTCGTTTCAAGTTTAGCAGTTGTTTTTTCAACATTCAGATTTTGTAATTGCTCGACGAGTTTTATAATTTCGGTTTCATTTTTTTCAATATTCGGAAAAGGTAAGTTATTTAGGTAAACTGCTTTTACTTGTGGAATTACTCTTTGTCCCCCCTGAATAGCTGTATCATAAAGAAATTGGAAAACCTTTGAATGCAAAACAGCTAAAATTGTTTTCTCATTTATTCCAGGCTTTGTTTTGAAAACATACAAAGCATCGGTTGCATAATATCCTTCATCATCAAAGGCCAAGCAAAGTTTTTTTGTAGTTGTAAGGCCGATGAATTTTTTAGTGGAAAAAATTTCAGAATTTCGTGGTCTATGTAAGGCAAACCAAGGGTGTTTACCTTCTGCTACTTCACGGCAAGTAATTAATTTTCTAAACTCTGAAAGATGTGCTTTTGCATTCGGGTAATCATCAATGTTGTCCTTTGAAGTGAGGTACAGAATTACATCATCTGTTTGAATGTTGGTGTAACGCAAAATATGCTTCCCTAAAACTAACGGTTTGAGAATTTTCTTTTCAATTTTCCTTTTGGCGGCTTCCTTTGAGCTAATAACAAATGCTTTTGCATAGTCAGGACTTATTCCTCTTTGGATTTCTCCATCGACAATCTCACTAAAAGGTTTAAATTTCTTTTTCAGTTTATTAAGTATTGCAACATTTGATGTATTAATAGTAAAGTAAGTTGCCTGTGCATCTGCCTTTACTAATTCAAGCCATTGCTTTTTGTCTGAGGAAGATAATTCATTAAGAATATTTCCTTTCTCGTCTGGATTAGATTCTCTAATGTCCGCAACTATAATTTCATTCTCTATTGAAGCTGACTTTGTAAAGACAAGGATTGTTGAAGTATTGAGAACTTTAGGGCCAAAAACTTTTTCCCCAAGATTGATGACGATTTGAAGGTTGAGTTTCTCCGCAATTAATTTTCGTAGTAATTGCATATCACTTTGGTTAAGAAAAGTGCTTGGTATTATCATTCCAAAAGATCCATTGTTTTTTAAAAGGCCAATTGAATGATTAATAAAATACATATAAGAATCAATCATCCTAACAATGATTGAATTGTGCTTGGTTCGAAATATGATAGTGATTCGTCTGATAAATCTGCTCCCCAAGGTGGATTACCGAGTGCCACATCAAAACCTTTTTCTTTGAACACTTCAGGAAAACCGCTTTTCCAATTGAATGGTTTAATTTTTTTCTCGTCTCCAAAGTCTAATTGAGTGTTGTAAAAATCCGAATCAATCAAACTATTCCCATCCTTAATATTACTATCCAGCGTAGACAAAACTCTTTCATTAAACAACTTTATTTGCGAAGCAATACTTGCTTCTGTTTCCCCTTCAAGGCATTTTAGCAGTAAGCTTAGCTTCGTTACTTCGACTGCGTTCACATCAATATCTACCCCGAAAATATTATTAAGAAGAATTCTTTTCTTTTCGCTTGTTGTGAGATGTCCATCCGGAGTAAGTGGATTGCCTTTTGTACCTTTAGATACCTTTCCATTGTCAGTGTAATAGTCTTTGTGCCAATCCAACAAATACTGATATGCACCAATAAGAAAGCTTCCACTATCACAAGCAGGATCAACTATTTTTATTTTACTTATTTCTTTTGGGGTTTTGTTTTCAGTGAGTTTGCCGACCGTATTTTTTACGATGTACTCTACGATGTATTGAGGTGTGTAATAAACTCCGCCCGCTTTCCGTACTTCCGGCTTTTCTTCAATGTGGGCACGGTGGGCTTTGTCAATTTTTATTTGTTTCCCTAAAAATTGTTCATAAGCACTCCCTAAAATCTCTACCGACAAAACTGAAAACTCATAGGGGCTTTCAGGATAATACAGTTCGTTGATTATAGTCTTTAAAACTTTGTTGTCAACCGAAAGTGTTTTACTTATCTTATCTTTTTTAAAATCAAATAACCCCGAATTATATTTGTCGTCAGCTTGTTGAAATTGGTGAAACAGGTTTTTATAAAAATCGCCTTGCTTAATTGTTAGTTGTAAATTCCCGTATGGTTCAATGCTTCTGTCTTCGGCAATTCTGAGAAAAATAATTCTGTCAATAGTTTGCTGAACAACAAAATTTATTTCGTCTTCATTGAGGTCTTTATTGTTCCAGCTAATTGAAGTTGCTAAATAGGTTCTCCAACTATCAAGAGATTGCAGAAATTCTTTGTCAACTGTTGCAGTTCCTTTTTTATTTAGATTACCTTGAACAAACTTATCAAAGCTACCTTTCAGAACTCGTTCTTTACTGAACGTGTCCCATATAAAATCAAACTCTTTCAGGTATTCGCGAAAGGTGAAATACTTCACCCTTGCTACAGATGATTTGTCTGTCGGTAGAGGTTTCTTAGTGCAATCATAAATTGCAAATTCTTCAAAGTCCGAAATAATACTGATCGGCAACTTTGCGCTCCAACCATATCTTCGCACTTGGTATGCAGGTTGAATTTCGGATTTGACATCTACATTCGGTTTCTTAGCTTCAACGAAGAAAAGTCGTTTGCCACCGACTAAACGAAAAGAATAGTCTGGTGCTTTGGTCGCTTTGCCGACTTTTACTCTGTCTTCATGTATTACTTCCCGGTAACTTTCAGCATAGCCGTTTTCGTTGTCTATATCCCAACCAAGTGCTTTGAAAAAAGGGTCAATAAAGTCCCTTCTCGTCAATGTCTCATTATAGTCAGCTTTCTTGTATGATTCGAATTGTTCTTCAAAGCGTTCAACTAGTTCAGCAATTTTTTTATAAGCAGTTTCTTTTGTTACCATTTTAAGAGATGAATTTTCAAAGATACTTAATTCGAAACCCTCGTTATCACAGTTCCTCGTTTAACACATCGAACAATGTTCATCGAGTCAACACCGAAATACAACGCAGGATTTCCAAGTTCAGGCTTCCGAACATATATGATGTATTCAACCCCATACTTTAGTCCAAGTTCCTTGTATTGATTTGAACACAAAGATGGAATAACTATATCTGTACAATTCCAAAGCATTGATCTCAAAAAGGAAGTGTCGTTACCAAAAAGACATTTTGAATAATTGTTCTCTAAGCTATCAACGAATTCTTCGCTTGAATAACTTGGCCCGGCTTTTTCAATCTTTACATTCTTCTGAACTGATGATCTTAGTTGATTGCACAGCTTTCCTTCTCGTGAGCTGAGTTTCATGGAGCAAGAGCATAATAATAGCGTAGCTATAAGATATTTCATAAGAATCAATTCTTAACAAATAGGATGCCTTTTACACAATGGTCAGAAACGAATTTAAGCAAATAAATTCCTTGGTTTAACATTGAGATGTCTATGGCCGTCATATTTTCAGAACTTAATTTGGTTTTGCTCATCACCGTTTTACCGCAAATGTCATCAATCTCGATTCCGATATTTTCTTTTGATTTTTTTTTGAATTCGATCGTTAATTGTTCTGAAGCAGGGTTCGGGTATATGCTTAAACCGAAGTCCTTTTCAAGCTCTTCGATTCCAATGACAGAATGGCAATTGGATGAATACATTTCCCTATGAATGAACTCGCAATCACTAAGAACCAGAGGTGAAACTAATGCTCCGCCTGGATAGCACGAAAGCAGCAATGGATTGAGCGCATTGTCCATAACCTTTATTGCTCCTGAATATGCAGAAGGGTCGTAGTTTATCCAAACTTGTCTGTCGCTTGAAACAGTATAAGGATTTTGTCCTTTGTTAATTCCGAAATACATTATTGCATGCGGATCATTCACGTGATTTAATCCGTGAACGTGGCCAAATTCGTGAAGCAGGATCGAATATAAATCGAAAAGATTATGTGGTAAAGAATCGCAAGTATTTGTATCACAGAAAAGAATAGGTATTAAAGTGTCATTTATTATTATGTCAGTCTTGTAGTAAATGTTGTCACATCCTGGAGCACCCAGATTAGAATGTAGAGAAGTTTCAGCCAATTTAGGCCAAGCTAAGTGTCCAAATTGTATCATGTTTATAGTGTCATGTGAAGCTGTAAGAGAATCGGTTGCCATTGTGTCAATAATTGTAATTCTCATTTGAGCCATACACACCCAATCCTTGATAGCTTTTTGCACGCACATTTTCCTATTGGGATGTCGGTATATGGAAGTGTCTAAATGAAATTGGATCCCTTCATACTGATGAGAAATAGTAAAATCATACGGCGTATCAGGTGCCTTTGATATGGAATCTTGTCTTATTGATTCTAAAGAATAAAATACCTGTATGGAACCGACGGCAGAGTCTAACGCGTCGTTTTGAATCTTAATTGGTCCCGATCCTGGGACTCCATAACCACTATTTTGGGCATCTATACTGTCAACAACGCCAGGCATTACAAACTTTATCAACGAATCGTTCCATTCTTTAATATCTGAATAATTAAGAGAAATGTAAGTCATTCCACCGTCATCAGCATTTTTTATAAATATTTTGGAATTTGCACCACGTCCGCCGAAGTTAATGCCTCTTATGGTGACGGTATCCCCAACACCACCAGCAACTGTATCTGGTCTCATAGAAGAGACTTGAACAATCCCACAACCTTGAAAGTAGGTAGAGCTTGAGTAGTCAAAAGTCTGGTAAGAAGGCAAAGGGACAGTTGATGGACTCAAAGAAAATTGAGGGTAGAGATAAGGCCAGTTACCAAGCATCTGAGTTAAGTAACCTGTGTGAGTGCAGTCAAGAACTTCAATCTTTACGTGTATACAAGGAGTAGGTGTGTCTGTAAGTGAAACATAATTTGTTGAAAATGCAGGCGGCATTCGTTGAACGAGCATAATCCAGATGTTCTCTCGTTGATAGTCAAGTACAGTTGCAGGTTTGTATGAGTTTATGGTATCGAGCAATGGCCCAATGTTAGTAACCCAAACTTTGTTCCGCTGATGCAACATTGATCCAAATATTGTTGAGTCACATCTAATCCTTATACTTCCACTTACAAAGTATATTGGGTCAATATTGTCACTCAAGCCAATGTCGAACTCAAAGTATTTAATTGATGTACCGGTAATTTGTGGGTTCATCAACGTATAGGTTAAAGTAGTATCAGTAGCCGTCCTTGCATTTAAGAAGGTAATTTCGTTTGAGTCTGGTATGTGAACAGGGGTCTGAGCGATCTGATGACCAATAATCGGTGCGGGCCCGCAGTCAACGTAATTTAGTTGAGTATAAAGTTCAATGAGATTGTATGCCTGAGCAAGGCTATCAAGTGAGAATTGGTAGTCAACAATAGCTTTATTAAAGTTGTCGTTAAAATATTTAATATATCCTTGAATGTCGTAGGGGAAATCAAGGACTATTGGATTGGTTTCGGAATAATAATCAATGAGTGGAAGTTCCTTCTGACTTGGGCTGCAAAGGAAAATGCCAATCATCTCTTTTTTAAGGACAAGGTTATCCGTGATTGTTAAGCATACATCACCAATACAACCTCCACGCGTAAGTACTTCAATGGTTCCGCAGCTGAGATTTCCTTTGAAGATTTTGTAAATCTCAATTGTTGATGATGTGTAAATCATCTTTTGGTCTTGTGTAAAATAGCTGTTAGACCTGATAACTTTGCCCTCGAAAATGTAAGCCGAGTTATTTATCCTTTCTATAATGTCTTTTGGAATAACTTGTGCTTTTGATATGGTAAGTGAAAGTGAAAGTAGAATTAGAAGTAAAAGATTTTTCATAGTTTTTGGTTTTGACAAACCTAGAAAAAGGATGTAGAATAAACAAGTCAATTACAAAATATCGTCTTTAACCATTATTGTGCATTCAACACTAAACAAGTTCAAAAGGTACTTTAATTAAAATAGAAGAATTCGTTTGATTTATACATCGTTCAACGAAACCATTCTCCCCCATTACCTCCCGCCACTTTTAAACTTCGCAATAGAATTTCTTGTGAATTCAGAAAGTACTAGTTTCCCGCTTATCTCTGCGCGTTGCATCAATAATGTATCCCAATGATCTGTTCCTTCCCAGAAAACTTTTTTTAATTCATGCATTGCTTCAGGATTGCTTCCGGATAGTTTTGTCAGCAGATGTGCAATTGCTATATCCATTGCTTCAACAGTTTCAAAAACTTCTGCATACATTCCTTTTTCTTTTGCCCAGACTGCAGTTTGCCATTCTGTTGCATTGATTGATAAAGAACTGAATGCCGCTTTTCCGATTTTTCTTTCTACAGCAGGACCAACTACAAATGGTCCTATTCCTACTGCTAATTCACTTAATTTTACGGAAGCACTTTCTACTGCAAAGGTATAATCGGAAGCACAAGCAATTCCTACGCCTCCGCCAACTGCTTTTCCTTGTACTCTTGTTACGACAAATTTCGGTGCTTTACGGATGGCATTAATAACTGCTGAAAATCCGGAGAAAAATTTCTTGCCTTGTTCTAAATTTTCAATTGCTATCAGTTCATCAAAAGATGCCCCTGCACAAAATGTTTTTTTACCTTCGCTTTTTAAAAGGATAACTTTAACAGATAAATCTTTTCCTGCTTTTTCAATTTCACTTGCCAATTGCGATAAGATAGATGCCGGTAGTGAATTACTCTGAGGATGATAAAATGTAATCTCTGCAACCTCTTTATTGATAATTGTATTTACGCTTCCTGTACTCATTGTATTCGTTATTCGTTGTTCGTTGTTCGTTGTTCGTTATTCGTTATTCGAAAGTCGTTGTTCGTTGTTCGTGGTGAACGACTCACGAACAACGACAGACGAACAACTAATTTTCCGCATACATCGGTAATTTTCCTTCTGCAATTAAGGTCTCAGTTTTCTCTTTGTGAGCAGAAAAATCTCCAAAACAAAGTGCAGATAACATTTCATCACGCGACATGTTTACATTGCCGAGTTGCTTTTTAATCTCAACACTGCAACGATCAACGAACGTTTCAAAACGCTCAGGAGCCCAGATGTATTGTTTTTTCTGCCAATCAGGAACCGTACGATCTATTTTAAATTCCGTAGGTAATTCTCCGTGAATAATAGCTTTGACATCTAATCCTTCGAAAGATTTTGGTAGCAGTCGATTATCGAAAATAAGCGGACGGCTTACGTCGATAACATGCTTCTTTCTCTTTGGATCAATCATTTTTAATCCATTGATACGAAGACCTTTTTTCTTAAGGTGACCGAATTTTTTTTCAAATCTATCAAGCGTGTCATAAAGTAACATGGCCAATTGGTTTTTTATACTGTGATAATAAATATTTTTTTACTTAATTTAATCCTACTGTTCTTTGCATGCGACAAGTGTCAACACTGTTTCCAATGCTACAATTTCCTGTTTTTGATTTACAACTTGCACATACCATTCAACAACGCCTTGGTTTAATTGTCCTTCGCGTTTGTCTTTCTGTGTCTTACGCTGACAAGTCAGTTTTACCTGAATTGTATCACCAACATAAACCGGTTGAATGAATCTTAAATTATCCAAACCGTAATTGGCTAACACCGGACCTTTTTTCGGATCAACAAATAAACCTGCTGCGGCTGAGATGATAAAATATCCGTGTGCCACTCGTTTTTCGAAGATCGATCCTTCCAAAGAAGTTTCATCCATGTGTGCATAAAAGAAATCTCCGCTGATACCGGCAAAGTTGACGATGTCTGCTTCGGTTACTGTTCTCTTATGTGTAATCAATGTATCTCCAACCTGAATCTCTTCAAAATATTTTCGGAAGGGATGAATTACATCTTCTTTTATCTCCGCTCCCGGTAAATATGTATTCAAGATTTTCGTCAACATCGTTGGCGATCCTTGAAGTGCTGTTCGTTGCATGTAATGATTCACACCACGAATGCCACCCATTTCTTCTCCTCCTCCGGCACGTCCCGGTCCGCCATGCACTAGATGCGGTAACGGTGAACCATGCCCGGTCGACTCTGCTGCACATTCCTGGTTGATGATAACCATTCTTCCATGCATTGAAGCCGAACCTAATACGACTTGCTTTGCAAATTTGTTATCTGCGGTGAAAATTGATCCTACCAAACTTCCTTTACCCATTTTAGCAAGCTCAATGGCTTCTTCATTTGAGTGGTAAGGCATAACAGTATTCACCGGACCGAAAGCTTCTATTGAATGCGGCTCTGAATGTTTCATCGGCTCTTTGCAATAAAGCAACATCGATGAAATAAATGACCCACGCTCAGAATCAGCTCCAACAACTTCTACTTTATCTATATCGCCATATACCATTTCACAGGCATTTAATAATTGGCGCACTTTTTCTTTTACATCTTTGACTTGACCTTTACTTGCTAATGGTCCCATTCGAACACCTTCAACAGCAGGATCTCCGATTACATTTCCTTTCAACCGTTCTTGCAATGCTTTGATTACTGCTTCTGTCAAATTCTCCGGAACAATTGTCCTGCGAATTGCCGTACACTTTTGTCCGGCTTTCACGGTCATCTCTCTGGAGACTTCTTTAATGAATAATTTGAACTCTTCAGTGTCAGGCGTGCAATCCGGTCCAAGAATAGAGCAGTTCAATGAATCTGCTTCCATATTGAAACGTATGGAATTGTTGATGATTTCAGGAGAGCTTTTTAATAACCTTCCTGTTTCTGCAGAGCCGGTGAAGGTTACTACATCCTGACAAGTCAGATGTTTGAATAAATCTCCTACACCACCACAAATCAACTGCAAAGAACCTTCAGGTAATATCTTTGAATCTATTATTTCTTTCACCACTAATTCAGTCAGATAGGAAGTGGAAGTTGCCGGTTTTACAATGGCCGGAACTCCTGCTAATAAATTGACTGCTATTTTCTCGAGCATTCCCCAAACCGGAAAGTTGAAGGCATTAATATGAACTGCAACACCTTCTAAAGGTACACATATATGATGACCAACAAATGAACCTGCTTTTGAAATCATTTCCATATTGCCGTCTACATAGAATGACTCATCCGGAAGTTCGCGTCGTCCTTTGCTGGCGTAAACGAATAAGTTCCCGATTCCGCCATCAATATCAATCCAGGAATCTGCTTTCGTAGCCCCTGTTGCAGCTGAAAGTGCATAAAATGTCTTTTTCTTCTCACTCAGATACATTGCAAGTGCTTTCAGCATTCTTGCTCGCTCATGAAAAGTCATTTTACGAAGCTTAAATCCTGCTTCTTTGCGGCCATATTCAAGCATGGCTTTAAAGTCCAAGCCTTTACTGGTAGAAGAATAGAGTTCTTCTCCGGTAATGGCATGGAACAAAGGGGTTCCAAGGCCTTCACCTTCGACCCATTGTCCGAGTGTATAATTTTTAAGCTTTACAGCCATGGTTTGTTAAAATAATAGGGTCGACAGACCCAATCCGGCTAACCACGCGGTTTTCCGGAACTTTTCGTCAGTTCTTCAATGTCAATTACTTAACTGAAAACGACCTTCATTAAATTCGATAGGAAATTGAGACTACAAAGATACTCGAAAGTAGGCTGATGTCAAGTTATTTACCGTATATTTTGATAGTTTGAGGAAGAAAAAGTCTGCCATTCCGGATTCACAGAAAATAGTTCGTCGATTTTCAGCTTTTAGCTTGTAGTTGATTGAAAATTATCTACATTTGCAGCCCAAATAAAAAAACTCCGTAAAAAAAACAAACATGTTAAATCAGTACGAGACAGTCTTCATCATGACTCCTGTTCTTTCGGAGGAACAGATGATGGAAACAGTCAACAAATTTAAGAAAATCCTCACCGACAACGGTTCCGAAATTGTTCATGAGAACAACTGGGGATTGCGCAAATTGTCTTACCCGATCCAGAAAAAAAACACCGGGTTTTACTATCTAATTGAGTTCAAAGCAACAGGA
>CAYHCU010000041.1:0-16435 GCA_964355035.1 uncultured Flavobacteriales bacterium
TGCGGCCACTTCTGCTTTAGAGATGGCATCAACACGCGCCTTTTCTGCAGCTAAAGCATCAGCGGCGGCTTTTATTTTTGCATCGGCGGCAGCTTTATCTTTTGCTATAGCATCAGCTCTTGCTTTATCAACACCGGCTTGTGAAATTGAATCCTGTCTTCTTTTGTCTGCGGCTGCTGCTAATTCTTTTTGACGGGCTTCATCTAATTTTGCTTTTGCAAGAGCATCCTGTCGTTCTTTTTCTTGAGCTTCGGCCAGACTTTGAGCTTTGGAATTTGCTAAATTCAAACTGTCTTGTCTATTTTTTTCTCTGGCAGCAGAAATAGCAGCAGCTTGAGCTGATGCATTGGCACGAACAATTGAATCTTGTTTCGCTTTCTCTCGTTCTGCATTGGTTTTATCCTGTTCCGATCGCTTTGCCAATAATTCAGCTTCGCGAGCTTTTGCTTTCACCAGCGAATCGTTCCATGCCTTGTTCAAAGAATCCAAACGAGCGCGCTCTTGTTGTTTATTTACATCTTCTGCGACCTTCCGCACAGCTTCTTGCTCGCCAAGAATTTGTTTGCTGTAATTCTGATCATATTCGAAATCTTCATAGGTTGCATTGTAGGAAAACTTTGCAACAGCTTTACTCATTGCTTTATCCTGCGAAACTCCAACAATATCAGGAAAAAGATCAATATTGAATTCTTTCTGATAAATTATGTCTAGCTGATCACCGGGAACTGTGGTATTAAACTCAACAACTTTAGTCACCAATCCCGCTTTTATGAATTTAATGGTATAGCTCTTTTGTAAATCAAGGTTAAAGGTAAATCCACCGTTATCTTTCGAAGCCACTGTTTGCGATTGTGCTCCGGAAGCGGCAATTTGTATAGATACACCTTGTTCCGGTTTGTTGTCTTTGCGGATTTTTCCATTAATCTGTAAATAGCCGTTCTTTTGAGCGAATGAGCCAAGGCTCGTTAAAAATAAGGCTAAAATAAGATAGCACTTTAACTGTTTCTTATTCAATTTGTTCATCATTATATTTAAACGGTGTTGTTTTACTATTATTATTTATAATACTCCATTTTAAAATAAATGTTCGGAGACTAATTGTGAAAAATCTCATTTGCAATTTGAAAGGAGTTCTCCCAATAATTTTTATTCAAATTTAGTGCTGAAATTCCACCTAAAAAGGCAACAAGGTTCTCTGTGGCCAAGTTGCCAACAAGGTCATTATTTGCCATTGGACAACCTCCAATTCCTTTTAAAGCTGAATCAAAACGGAAACAACCACTCTGATGTGCCGCTTCTACTTTCTCTAACCATGTTGCCTGATCAGAATGCAAGTGGGCGCCGAATTCAATCTGAGGGAATTCCGGAATTAAATGACTGAATAAGTAGGAAATATTTTCTTTTGTACTTACGCCGATTGTATCTGAGAGTGCAATTAGTTTTACCCCTTCATCGCTTAGTTTTTTTACCCAGTAAATAACAATGTCTTTATTCCAAGGTTCTCCATAAGGGTTTCCAAATCCCATAGAAATATAAATCACGAGTTCTTTTCCATTTTTTGTACAAAGGGATTGTATTTCACGAACTCTTCCTAACGATTCTTCTATTGTTGAATTTGTATTTCTTTTTTGAAATTCTTCACTTACAGAAAAGGGAAATCCTAAATAACGAATCTCTTTAAAAGCACAAGCTTCTTCTGCTCCTCTCGCATTGGCAACAATAGCCAACAATTTTGTTGATGAACCGGTTAAATCTAATCCTGCCAGGACTTCTTTTGTATCGCTTAGTTGAGGTATAGCTTTAGCAGAAACGAAAGAACCAAAATCCAAGGTATCAAAACCAACTTTTAACAAGCTGTTCAGGTACTTAATTTTTGTTTCAGTTGGAATCCAAGGTTCCCATCCTTGCATAGCATCTCGTGGACACTCGACTAATTTAATTTGCTGTCCCATAAATTTATCGGATAGAAATTCCTTTTGCTTCGAATACTAATTCGAATTCAGGTTGGGAGATAGCAGCAATAACAGCCGGACTTGCTCCTTCATCTTTAGCATTATCGCGAAGTTTTTCTATCGAGAGGGTATCATAATATGCACGTCCAATGATAAAAGCAAATTTGTCTTGAATCTTCTCCGGAACCGTAAAAGCATGATCTTTCATTCTGACCATCAAACCATCGTCGTTTCCACAGTCCAATTTCAACCAGCACCCTTCTGCTTTGCAAACATTTTGAACTTTACCCGAAATAGTTGCTTCCATAGAAGAATTACCACCCATTTTAGAAGCAAGTTCTGAAACCGGCAACGCTTGTGTTGTATCTACCTGTTCTCCAAATATTAATGCTTGTTTTTTTTTACTACAGGAGGATAATAGTAGAAAAATGGCTAAAAAAGCCAATAATGGTTGTTTTTTAAGTGTCATCATCAGGAGATTTGAAGGCTTCCAAAGTTAGCATTTTTTTAAAGTTTATCATTAAGAAAGCAGCTCTAAAATTCAGATTATTTAACTTACTCATTAGGTGAGAAATTTTGATCACTCCCCAGAAAATGAATGCGACCCAATGAATGGGCCCCCTTTTTTCAACAATTAGTTGGGAAAAAGTATCTGAGAATGATTAATTATTATTGCCTAATTGGTAAAAAAACATAATTTTGCATCCCAGTTTAAAATCAACACGTCATCAAATGGCAGAATCTCAACAGGATCAAGACTTTACGGTATCAGAAGCAATCGGCAAAACTGAACACTTCATCAATCAGAACAAAAAAAGCCTCGGTATTATATTCGGAGCTGTAATTATAGCTATTGGTGGCTACGTATTTTATCAGAATGTATATGTTGCAAACAAAGAAAAAGAGGCTCAGCAAGTTCTTTTTCATGCTGAGCAGTATTTATTTGCTGATTCTCTAAAACTAGCAATTAACGGCGATGGAAAAAATCCGGGTTTGGAAGAGATTGCAAGTGATTATAGTGTGAGCCAGTCCGGAAATTTAGCACGGTATTACTTAGGAATGGCTTATTTGAAGAGCGGAGAGTTTGAAAAAGCAATAGAAGCTTTGAAAAGCTATGATGCCAAGGATGAAATGACCGGTTCTCTTGTTGCCGGTGCAATTGGTGATGCTTATTCAGAACTAAAAAATACAGACGAAGCTATTTCATTTTACGAAAAAGCTTCAAAAGATCATCCAAATTCATTCTCTACTCCTATCATGCTAATGAAATTAGGAGTAGCCAATGAGGTGAAAGGAAATTGGGATGGTGCTAAATCGGCATACGAACTCATTAAAAAAGATTATCCTACTTCAAACGAGGGAACTCAAGCAGACAAATACATTGCCCGCGCGGAAGCGATGATGGTGAAGTAAAGTAGATCTTTGTCGATGTTCGAATTTCGATAATCGAAGAAAAGTTAATTGAAACCGGGTATCTTTGTATCCGGTTTTGTTTTTAGAAATAAGCATGTCCTCTTCACAACAAAATTTATCTGCCATTAAAGATTTGCCAAATGGAAATGGTTTTCGTTTCAACATTGTGGTATCTGAATGGAATAGACAAATAACGGAAGCACTTTACGATTCTTGCATTCAAACACTTTTGCAAGCGGGTTGTAAAGCTGAAAACCTGACAAGAACAAATGTACCCGGCAGTTTCGAATTGCCACTTGGTGCAAAAAGAGGAATTGATCAAGGAAACTTCAATGCAATTATTTGTCTTGGTTGTGTTATTCAAGGCGAAACACGTCACTTTGATTTTATTTGCAGTGCCGTTGCAAACGGAATAATGAAACTAAATCTGGACCACACTACTCCCGTAATTTTTGGAGTTTTAACTACGGAGAATTTACAACAAGCAATTGACCGTTCCGGTGGGAAACATGGGAATAAAGGTGTGGAAGCGGCGGTTACGGCGTTGAAGATGGCGGTTTAGGTTTGTTCAAAGTTCAAAGTTCAAAGTTCAAAGTTCAAAGTTCAAAGTTCAAAGTTCAAAGTTCAGCCTCCTGGATAAAAAAAAAGTTTTGCGACAATTTTCAAATTAAATACAAAATATAAATATTTTTTTTAGAGTCAAATACTTTTTTACTTGATAAAAATGTTTCGACTCTTGGTAAGAGAAACAAGCCCTAAATGTTATTTTGCGCTTTCTCCGCCGTTGTTCTTACAGACCAATAATTCAAATTTAGATGAATGTGATCCATTTGTTAATTTATAGTCACCGTTATACTACACGGCAACTTTGAACTTTGAACATTGAACATTGAACATAAAAGTAACTTTACTTAACAACAAAACCCTTCGAAACGGAAACACCGTTTTCAGATTCAATCTTCAACAAATAACTTCCTGCTTTTAAATTTAATTGCTCTAGATTTATTTTTTGAATTTTGATTTCGCCTGCTTGATTGTTATTAAAACTTTCTTTTGACAGCAGCTGTCCTGAACCGGAATATATTTTAAATGAAAATTTTCCTTGGGTAAGTACATTATACTTTACGAATAATTCTTTTGAGGCCGGGTTTGGAAAAACAACAACTTCGGAAATAGAGTTCGTTGAATTTGTAATTCCGGTTGTATTTAATGAGTCTAGGTAAGTAATTTGACTTACTATACCTCCACCGCTAGTATTAATTTGTAATACAGGTACTCCTTTTCCAGCGGCTAACCATTTGTATTGAATGGTTGTTACAGGAGGCAATGAAATTCCGAATCCTAAGGAATCAATATAAACACTGTCGACTTCTATGAGGGTTGATTTCACTCTTAATGCATCGAATGTTCCAAAAGGCGTGGTAATTAATCCCCAGCCATCAACAATATTTGAACGTTCTTTTTCAACACTGTAATAAAGGCCTAATGTTGTTGTTAAATCAATTGCATAACCGGAAGGCGATACATTCGTTGTATTGTATGTCAATGGAAAAGTATAAATAATGTCATGAGGAGAATATGCAATCGGTAAAGGGGCACCATTTACAATAGCTCCGAATCCGGGTTCTTTGAAAGAAGCTGAACTGTTGTAAAAGAAGTCCCATACGTCACTAACATTTACTTGCCCAAGAGTAAAACTATTTCCATGTCGTGCTTGATTCGAACGGTTCGGATTAAATCCATTGTCAATGTAATAAAGTGATAAAAGCGAACCTGTTGAAGCTTCATCAAAAATCGTATCCGTTGTTTGTGATACATAGTTTAATTGCGAGAAATCCCAGTTATAATTTGCACCGGTTAAGGTTACATCCATTCCTGAAAATGCAGTTCCTGTACTAATTATATATTGATCACCGGAATGACTTAAGTCGCTTGTAGTTATTGTAATCTGGCTTTTCGCTAGTTGAATTGAGCAAATAAATAAACAGAAGAATAGAATTTTTTTCATGGTCGGTTATGTGAATTACAAATTTAGCATTTATTTTGAATAAACAAGGGGATGGAGGAATAAGTCAAAAGTTAAAATTCAAAATTCAAAAGTCAAAAGTCAAAAGTCAAAAGTCAAAAAAGTGGCTACTTCCCTTATTTAAGCATTTTCAAACTTCGAAAATACTTTTGCACCCACTTTTCATTTTTCATTTTTCACTTTTCATTTTTCATTTTTCATTTTTCATTTTTCACTTTTCACTTTTCATTTTTCACTTTTCATTTTTCACTCCCTACAACATCCCTTCAAACCGATTAATAGCTGATTTATTAACGCTTGTTAGAGGTAAGCGAACGTGTTCTGAGCATAAATTCATAGCTGTCATCAAACCTTTTACTCCGGAAGGATTTCCATCGATGAAAATTGAATGCATGATTTCTAAAAGTTTGTAGTGTAATTTTCGTGATTTTTCAAAGTTGCCATCAAGAGCGAGTCGAATCATTTCGGAAAAATCTTTTGGGTAAGCGTTAGCAACAACAGAGATCACTCCATCGGCACCACAAGCAACCATAGGAAAACTTAATACATCATCTCCGCTGATCACCAAAAAATCTTTCGGACGATTTTTTAGTATTTTCATTGCTTTTTCCAGATTTCCGGAAGCTTCTTTTATTCCAATAATATTACTTACTTCATTTGCCAAATATAATGTTGTGTCTGCATCCAGATTACTTCCTGTTCTGGCAGGCACGTTATATAGGATAACGGGAACCGGACAAGCATTACCGATCATTTTGTAATGCTGAATTATTCCGCGTTGTGAAGGACGATTATAATAAGGCGAAACGGAAAGTATAGCATCTACACCATCAAAATCAAATTCTTCAATAGTATTTAGAATTTCTTGTGTGTTATTTCCACCAAGACCTAAAACAATGGGCAATCGTTTGTCATTGATTTCCATTACAAAATCCAATACGGCACGTCTTTCATTTAAAGTTAAAGTAACAGACTCTCCTGTAGTGCCTAAAGGAACGAGGTATTCAACCTTACTATCAATGCACCTTTCTACTATTTTTCTGAACGATTTGAAATCGATACTTCCGTCTTTATGAAAAGGAGTTATTAAAGCGACTCCAGTGCCTTTTAATTTATTGATGTTCATTTTGCTTTTTTTAATTGTTTAAGAAAATGTTCAATCTCTTCGATTACAACTTTAATTGAAGGCTCACCCTTCATTTGCACCATCATATCGTAATAGTCTATGTCTGATTTTAAATATCTTCCCACTCTAAATCTAGCGCGCGACATAGCTGAAATGTAACGCAAAGGAAAACATTTTCCGGAATTTAAATTAATCAAAATGTCAAATTTTTCATTAATAAAATTCCGTACTATGGGATCGGTTGGTATCATTTTATAGTTCAAATCCTTTTTTGTAAAAAAGTCCAATCCATATTGAGCAAATTGTGAGGCAGGGAGCACTTTTTTGTCGACAAATCCCATAGCAAGAATATCTTTCTTAAAAGTACTTCGTACTGTTTTTACATAGTTTTTTATTGCTTCAGAATCCTTCTCGTCAGTTGCATCATATAGCAAACCAATTTTATTAGCTTCATCGAAACTAACAACTTCTCTTTTGAAACGAGCTTTTTTCAGCTCACTCAAAATATGCATCTGTCCTAATCGAATTCTTATCGTTTTTCTTAATGTCATTTTTCTTTTAGCATTTTTTCAAAATCGTCTTCAGAGATAACTTTCACTTTCAATTTATTCGCCTTTTCAAGTTTTGAATCTCCTGCTTTTTCACCTGCAAGTAAATAAGTTGTTTTGGCAGATACACCACTTTGGTTTTTCCCACCATGTTGTTCGATTACTGATTTGAGCTCATCCCGGCTGAAATTACTGAAAGTCCCTGAAACTACAAAGGACATCCCTTCAAAACGATTGCTCAATTTTACAGGCATTCTATCCAGGGCAATTTCCATGTTTAAACCAGCTTTTTTTAACTCGTTTACCAGAAGAACGTTCGTTTTCACACTAAAAAAATCGATGATGCTTGAAGCAATTTTATCGCCAATTTCTTCTGCCTGAATTAACTCTTCACTAGATGCCTTTTGAATTGCATCGATTGTCTTAAAATGCAAAGCAAGTTTTTTAGCTACCGTTTCACCAACATATCTAATTCCAATTGCATACAAGACTCTTTCAAATGGTACTTCTTTGGAATCTGCAATTCCCTTGAGAATATTCTGAACTGTCTTTTCCTGAAAACTTATTTTCTTTGATTTTTCCCCTCCTTCGCTTTCTATGTTTTTTTCTAATCCCAAAAGATCATCATACTTCAAAGAATAAAGATCGGCAGGATTTTTTATTAAATCATTATCAAAAAGCATTTCAACTTTTCCTTCTCCCAAACTATCAATGTTCATCGCTCTACGGCTGATGAAATGTTCTATCCGACCTTTAATTTGGGGAGGACAACCGATAGTATTCGGACAATAATGTAACACTTCGCCTTCTTTTCTTTCTAAAATGGTATGACATGCCGGGCATTTTTTGATATAAACTATTGAGTAAGAATTTTTAGTCCTTTTTTTCAGATCTACTCCTGTAATTTTTGGAATTACCTCTCCTCCTTTCTCTACGAAAACAGTGTCTCCTATTCTCAAATCAAGTTTCTCAATTTGATCAGCATTATGAAGTGTTGCTCTTCGCACAGTAGAACCTGCCAACGCAACTGCTTTGAGATTTGCAACCGGCGTAATTGCTCCGGTACGTCCTACCTGAAATGTGATGCTTTCAAGAATTGTCGAAGCGCTCTCCGATTTAAATTTATATGCAATGGCCCAACGAGGAGATTTCGCTGTAAAGCCAAGTTCTTGTTGTTGGTCAATGGAATTAATTTTTATCACTACTCCATCAGTATCATAAGGCAAATCAAAGCGCTTCGTATTCCAAATTTCGAGAAATTTTAAAACCTCATCCATCGATTTGCATTTTTTTGTATGCTGACTGATTTTGAAGCCCCAGGTTTCTGCAGCTTTCAAAGCATCTAAATGAGTTTTATAAGATAAATTGTTCCCATACATGGCATAGAGAAAACAATCCAGATTCCTCTTTCCTACAATTGCAGAATCCTGCATTTTAATTGTTCCTGCAGCAGCATTACGCGGATTCTTCAATAAACGATCTTCTATTTCTTCTTCATCGTAGCCATCTTCCTGCAACTGTTTTTCAATATCATTATTGATTTTCTCAAATGATGATTGAGGCATAAGAATTTCACCTCTGATTTCAAATTCTGATGGAAAATTACTTCCGAGTAATGATAAAGGAATTGAGCGAATTGTTTTTACATTGTTTGTGACATCATCTCCTTGTACTCCATCACCTCGTGTCACTGCCTGTACAAATTTTCCGTCGATATATGTGAGTCCGATGGCCACGCCGTCGAATTTTAATTCGCATACATATTCATATTCATGGTCGAGGCCTTTTTTAATACGTTCATCGAAATCTCGCAAGTCGTCTTCAGAATATGTATTTCCAAGCGAAAGCATCGGATAATTATGTTTTACTGACTTAAATTCTTTCGTAATGGTACCGCCTACTCTTTGTGTCGGAGAATCATCACTTGCAAATTCGGGATGCTCCTTTTCCAAACGAATCAACTCTTCCAAAAGCATATCGAAATTGTAATCTGAAATTTCCGGCTTGGCTTGAACATAATACTTATGATTATGCTCTTCAATTTCTTTTCGTAATTGTTCAATTCGACGGAATATTTTTGAATCACTCATCATACTTACTGAATTTATGCTCAACGGATGATTTATCCGAACTAATTAATTATAAATTGATTGATAGCTGTAAATGTACTAAAAAGCATTCAGTCCTTATTTGATAGAGCGAATCATTCTAAACTTGTTATTCAAATCTTTACGAATGCTAATGTCGTGAAAACCTTGCTGTTCTAAAATTTCAGCAGTTTCTTTACTCAGATTTTCATTAATTTCGAAGTACAATTTGCCCCCATTTTTCAGTGACCGCTCAGCTAAAATCACTATCCTTTTGTAAAATAGCAAAGGCTCCGTTTCAGGAACAAAAAGCGCCAAATGTGGTTCGTGTTCAAGTACATTTGCTTTCATGAATTGCGCTTCACTGGCTTGTACATAGGGTGGATTACTGACGATAATGTCTACATCAGAAAATGACAACTTGTTATTTAGAATATCTTGTTCAAGAAACGTTACATCTAAATTCTGCAATTGGGCATTCTCCTTTGCTACACTATTTGCTGACGATGAAATATCAATACCTGTAATACTAGCATGCGGAATCTGTTTTTTTAAGGCAAGTCCTATGCAACCACTTCCGCTGCAAATGTCTATTATAGTCGGGGATACAGATACATTTTCTTTCACAATCCAATCAACTAATTCCTCTGTCTCTTGTCTTGGTATTAGAACAGCGGGATTTACCTTCAATTTTAATCCGGCAAACCAACTATAACCAAGTATGTACTGAATTGGTTCTCCTGCTATTAATCTTTGATTTATTGATATCAATTTATCATAGATTTCTTCAGGAAGCTCCTCTTCTCGTTTTAGCGTCAGATCAATTCTCTTGTAATTTAATAACTCTTCGAAAATGAGAAAAAGTATTTGGTCCTTTTCATTTTCAGAATAGAGGTCGTGTAATTTTGTTTTGAAGAAAGGGATGAAGGAGGATATTTTCATTTGAAGAAGGAATTGTATTGCTAAACGCTATTTATTTCAATTGTTTTTTACTAGCAAAAGCAATAACATGTCCATCAGGATCGACAACATATCCAACGCTGTCGCCCCAATCTCTATCTTGAATTTTACTGATTTCTTTTGCACCTGCTTTGAGTGCTCTTTGAAATGCTTCTTCAATATTTTCAAGAAGAATATATAGTTCGCATCTTGGAATTCCATTTCCTGTACTTGGATGAGGCATTTTGTCGGAAAGAATTTTAGCAATTCCGATTTCAGGCATTAGTCCAAGCTTAATTCCATCTCTTAATTCAAATTCTGTCATTCCCGGAACATCAAGTGTTGGAGATTTTTGCAGAATAGCGGAATAAAAATCTCTGCTTTTTGCTTGGTTTGATACGTAAAGTATTAATTCATAATTCATAATTTATAATTCAAAATAATAAACTTTTTCCCATCTTTTGTATAAATCAGAATTTTGTTTTTGCCTTGAGTGGCATTAATAAATAAACGGTAAAATTCTTTTTGTATTCCTCATATAATCTTTGTAATGTTGGCCGAACTGCTCCGTTAAAACATCCTCTTCTATGTTCATTCTATAAAGAAAGGTAAAGAATGTTGGCAAAAATACAATTGCGAGACTTGCCCAATTATTAAGTGAAAATCCAAATCCGACAAAAGATAATAACGAACCGGAATAAGAAGGATGTCTCAGGAATTTATAAAAACCATTTTGAACAAGTTGGTGATCTTGGCGGATAGTAACATCCACCGTAAAAAATCTGCCTAACTGTTTTATAGCCACAAATCGAATAATTACACCAAGAATTATAATAAAGATTCCGATCAATGCAAAGTGAGCATTCGAAAATATTGGAAATGGATACATTGATGCAATCATAACACCGGTTGTGACAGATACAAGAATTGTAAGCCAAAGATAAAGTTCGGAATTTTTATCTACAGCTTTCATGTCCGTCTTACCTGAACGGACGAATCTATTCAGGAAAATTTCGGAGGATATCCAAAGAACATAGGTAAGAAAGAAGGAGTTCATTGTGCTTTTTATCTTTGATAACTTAAGTTGATCTCAGAATTTATCATTTCGTTTCATCCTTTTTTTTAGGATCCATCATTTCCATTAACTTTAAACCAAGCAAACCGTCCATTGCAGTTCCATCTCCATTTCTGCCGCCGATAAGAACGTCAGGAATCAGCTTGACATTTCCTTTAGACAGTTCTTCGGTAATTTTGAATCGGGTGAAATTTTCACCACCCAAAGCTTTTACTGCTAATTCATAGGCTTCAGCAGTGGATTTACCAATCGCAAGAATTTTTCCTGCTTCAGCACTACCTGTTAAAGTAATTTGCTCAGCTTGAGCAGATGCTTTTAACTTTATCGCTTCTGATTCTGCCTGTGCTCTGGCTTTGGTTGCTTCTGCTTCTGCAAATGCACGCATTTTTGTTGCTTCTGCTTCTGCACCAACAGCTAATTTTACTCCGGTTGCATCACCTTCTGACTTTTTTACTGTTGCATTTGCTGTACGCTCTGCAATCTCTACACTTTGCTGTGCTTTGACGATATCTTTTTGCATATCAGCAATGGCTGTTTCCTTTTCCATTCCCTGACGTGTTTCTTGAGCTTTCTTTTGTGTTTCGTAGGTGACTTTTTGCTCTTCAGCTAATTTCCGATCAGTTAAAGTTTTCATTAATGATTCAGGAGGAACAATATCTCCGATCAATGTATCTACTGCATTGACATTATATTCATCAAGAACTTTCCGAATATGTTCTTTTGCGGATTCTTGTCTCTCTTTACGTGTGGACAAGAAAGCAATTACATCACTATCCTGAGCAGAATTACGAAAGTAATTTCCAATTGTAGGTTCTAATACTTGCGACACCAGATTAACCATGTTTCCAAAACGCGCAATTACTTTTGGTGCTTCTGTAGTTGGGACATGAATAATCTGAGAAACATCCAAATTAAATGGAAAACCATCTTTAGAGCGAACAGTTATGGTTGAAAGATTTTTATCAAGATTATGCGCTTCACTTCGAGCTGATGCCCAATTTAAAACCAGATTTGTTGTTGGAACTAACTCAACTTTCATAATGTACTTGTTGACAGGATATTTTCCCGGTCCTAATGGTTGAAGCCAGACTCCTTTAAATCCTTTTTCCACAATATTACCGTGTTTGAAATCACTACCTGTTAAATCATGACCTTCCAAGCCGATATATGAAATGACAACGCCAACAAAACCAATTGGTATTTCTGTCATCAACGTTTCTTCAATTTGAACAGCCCATGGATTTAAATTATATGACCCTGCTAGTATTACCTGAGGCTGTAAACCTCGGTTACCACCATTTTTCAAAAACTTATCAAAGTCCTGAAAATTATTGTGACCCTGAATCATTTTTCCTGCAATTTGTTCAGCTTCTATTGGCAGACCATCCAATGTTGTTACAATGCCAACCATGCTTTCCTGAATACGAATCATATCCGTAACAGAAATCTGAAAGATCATGGTGTTAATACGGTAGGAACCTGCTGTAATATATGTTGTCTGACGTCCGCGCTGTCCACCACCGACTAAAAACTTTGTAGCATCCTGAAAAGAGTCGCATTCGACTTGTTGCCCAAGAATATTTCCAGTAGGAATTTCCGCACCGTCCTTAGAAAGAATTAACCCAATTTGTCCTTCCGGTATAACGGTAAATTTCTCCATGGTCACGTCATATTGCCAGAACCATTTTCCAAAATACAACCCCGGAGCAAGAGTTTTAGCTTGAAAGCCTGCTTCACCTTTGGTAGCCAAAATTCGCCCATCAGGAAGTTCTTTGTTCTCTCCAAACAATACAAACTTTTTAGTCACTAATCCAATTCTATCCTCAGGAACGATGACCATACCAAATAAGAAGCGGAGTATGTATTTATATAAAACGATTGATATTATTATCAGAAGTATCCACCAATACTCTAAAATTAAATTTCCCATAGTAAGATGTAGTATTTAAGTGTTTAAATTGCTGCACTATATTTTCCAAATGTATTAATTTGATTGAATGTTAGTGACAATAAAATTAATAGACGATCAAGATAAAAAAAAATAATTTAATCTTCGAAAAAAACGTCAAATAGACTTGGCTACGCTTCAATTGAATTGGAAATAAATGACATTCAATTGGTTAGAAAAATTTTAGGCATCATACTTTCAAACTCCAAAATAAAAGCGACATCAAAAAAATAATCAGCTGTAATTTATTTCTGAAAAGTGATTTTGAGTTTTACCAAATCAAAACCTTTTTCCTTCAATCTGGATAGAATTTCGGAGTAAACCGTTTCGCTCATTTTGGGAGTTCTGGAGAGTATCCAAAGATGCTTTTTAGTTGGGTCGCAAACAACTGAATAACTGTAATCTTCGTCCAAGTCAATGATCCAATATTTATCGATAAATGGCCAGAAGAACTGAACTTTCAGTTTTGAGTTGCCTGTGTTTTCTTCGACGAAAGCTTTGGCTTCGCTATAGGAAAATTTTTCTGTTGAGTTATCCTTGTTATATTTATTTTTAATCAGAACATATCCTTTATCACTAATGGAATATTCTACTGTTTTACAGTTACAGTTTCCCTGAAATGGTTGCGGATACGATGCTATTTCATGCCATTTACCGGCATATCGGGTCAAGTCTACACGAGGAACAGTTTGAAGCGTCTGGGTATTCATGATAGTATTAAATTAGAAAGTAAAAAAGTGTTTAGGCAATTTGATGCATTTTATTAGGAGAGTGTTCCCATTTTTTCGGTCGTTACACCATCAAATGTTTCATCTTCTTTTTCAGCATCGGATTTAGTTGCACGTATAATACCATCCTGATGATTAGGTGGGCCATAAATTGTGTACATTTTTAATTCTGTAGACTTATCTATATTAATTATATTGTGCTTTGTCCCTGCAGGAATCACAATTGCATCTCCACCAGTTACCTGATATTCATTTCCGTCAAGAATACATTTCCCTTGTCCACTTTCGAAACGAAAAAACTGATCAACATCGGAATGAGTTTCTTCTCCAATATCTTCTCCAACTTTCAGACTCATTAATACAAGTTGAAGATTTTTTCCTGTATACACTACTTTGCGAAAATTTTCGTTTTTTTCTGTGTCACTTTCGATATTACTTTTATAACCTTTCATTTTGCTGCGTTTTGAATTATTGTAAAATTCACTGTTTCACAGCAGAATATTGTTACATAATCTTGAAAAAATCTTATATTATTCACACCTATATCTGCTTCAACATTAAAAGTTGAGGTGTGATTTTTCTATTTACAAAACAATACAAATAACTGGTTTCAATTAAAAAAGATTTTTCACTAACTCATCCTATTCCTTTATCTTCCTCCAAATCATTGTGATCATCGCCTCCTAAACTATAGAGGTGATTCTCTTCATCTTCGCTTCCGATAGCTTCTTGATCTTCGTCTAGCTCTGTACCTGGAATATCTAAATCAGAGCCTGTCAAATCATCATTAAAGTCCTTTTCATTCAGCACTTTCAGACTATGAATATCAATAAATTCCTTCTTTTTGGAAATATCTTCCGGATCAATGTCTTTCTCCTCCTTAAATTTACTGTAAATGTCCTCATTTTGAGGATAAATTGGATAACCCGGAAGGCTCTCACTGTTTAAATCATTTGCTTTATTGCCGGCATGATTTATTTGTTCGTCTTTCTTATTCATAACCTAAAATTAGCTTTCTCCTTGTTTCTATGCAAACAAGGTAATAAGTCCTGAAGCAATTATCTATGTCCAATATCATAAATTTTAAAGGTTTTCAACAGGATAAGACTCAAAGTAAAAATTATTCAAGCTGCAGATAAATTAACAGTCCGGCGGCAGCTGTCATTATTATTAAAGCAGCAAACCCAAAGTAATTTGATAATTTGTCATTCGAAGAAATCTATGTAACAGTTTGTAAGTATACAATCATATCCATCAAGTAAATAACCAACCATCACAATAAAAATCGTTTAATAAATAAGCATTCCAAATTGTGCTCAAAATAATTAGTACAATTAAAATTGAAATTTGCATTCGAAGTGACATATTAATTTTCACAATCATGAAAAAGCTAGTTGCTAGGAACAAATATAGTCCAAAGAATGAAAATTGAAATCGATCACCACCGAAGCTGACAAAATATAACCACAAACTCAACAATGCAATGCAAGCGGAAAATAGTAGAATTACAGGTTTTATTGGGTTTTCAAGTACGTAATTTAGGAAAAGAATAGTAACTATGTAAAAAGGCGGTGAAGTCAATGTAAATCTGAAATAACTATGCAAACTTCCACCTGAAGTAAGTAAAGTAAAAACAAACATTCCTGCTAAATAAAATACAGAGATTAACCCCAAATATTCGATTTTATAATCCATCGTTTTCTTTATTGAATCCATTGGTAATATTTTTTTCCACTTTACCAATTTGGATATTACTAAAATGAACGAAGGAACACCAACAAAAAATAATGCAAAAGAGGACAAACCAAATCCTTCAATGGACCAATCAGAAATTGAATCCATGAATTGAATCTTTCCACCCCAATGTTTTTGGGCATCAATATATGCAGTCCAGGAACCGGAAGACCGATATTGGATAAAAAAAGCTAGAAAATATCCTATAATGAAAGGAAACGTTCCGGAAATTATATTTTTAAAAAATTGCCGGATATCTTTTTCCCTAACTAATAACAATATTTCAGCAAACCAAATTGAGAGTAATATAAAGGCAGTCGCAGGTCTAACCATAGCCATCAGAAAGAAACCTAAAAAATACAACCAGTATTTATTTTTCAATATTCCAATAGAAGCTATTGTCATAGTGAAAAGAAACAGTGCTTCCGTATAAGGAATATAATAGATTATAGTTGATGGTAAAGTGATAAGTACTGAATAAAAGATTAGTTTGTTTGTAAATGTTGTCTTCAACAATAACATTACTAGAATTGCAATTGAACAAAAAAACATGCAATAATTCAGGAAGGAAATTGCCCATGGTGAACCATTTACCAATTTCCAAAGCAGTGGAAATAAAGGGAAAAAAGCTGCTCTTACAGTACCATAACAATTTTGCTCTGGACTATACATTCTTTCGCTAATACATTTTTAAATGCCTGCATCACCTATCAAGAAATTTTGATCATTTATTTTTTGGAATGGTTTTGACGTCTTGAATATCTCATACTCTTCGCCATGCTCTACTTTTTCATAATTTTGGGAGATTCTGCCTAATGAATTTTGATAAATTTTATCATTTTGCAACAAATTGAATATG
>CAYHCU010000042.1:0-16399 GCA_964355035.1 uncultured Flavobacteriales bacterium
ATTAAAAATAAATGAAAACGAAATAATTTAATTTACATATCTGATCCATGAAAAAAATCGGTTTACTTTCAGATACTCATGGTTATTTAGATCCAAAAGTATATAAACTTTTTGCAGATTGCGATGAAATATGGCATGCAGGAGATTTCGGTGATGAAAAAGTTTCGGAAGAATTATCGGAATTCAAAACACTCAAAGGAGTATTTGGGAATATTGATGGCACACGAATTAGAGTATTACACAAGCAAGATTTGATTTTTGACTGTGAAGGTATAAAAGTATTCATCACTCATATCGGAGGATATCCGGGAAATTATTATCCTGAGGCATACAAAAAAATTGTTGAGCACAAGCCTACCCTTTTCATTTGCGGCCATTCACATATTCTTAAAGTGATGCCTGATAAAAAAAACAATCTGTTACATATGAATCCGGGTGCTGCAGGAAAGCATGGTTTCCATAAAATACGGACAATATTACGATTTCACATCAGTGAAGGAAAAATTGGCGGATTGGAAGCTATTGAACTTGGAATAAGAGGATCGATAGAATAACTATCTCAAACGATCAGCCGAACGAACCAAGTTTTCATCGCGTTTGATAAAACGAACAGCAGCAAAAAGGAAGATGGCAATTATAACAGGCAAATAACTTCCATAGAGATAATGAACTTTTGCCTTAATGGTATTTGACATAGAATCGGCGGAGAAAAAAAGCAAGCCGATCAATCCACAGTTAACTAGCAGAGCCAGATTTGCCATTCGGATCTGAAGATTACGGTTCTTGTATAGAAAGATAGCACCTAAAGCCATAACTCCAATGGCTCCATTTATTAAAGCCAAAATAGCACTGTTAAAGATCGTAAACTGTGTATTTAGTACTTCTTCTCCAGTTGGAGTCACAGGAACATTTTCAGGCACTAGTTCGTATATGGGGACATACAACAAAAGCAGGCATAGAATTACCACACCGAGTAGTAAAAGAGATTGTATTCTTTGAATCATATTTGTATTTATTGGCTGAAATGCGCCTGCAAATTAAAGAAATACTTGTAAAATCAGGAATTGTTCAGAAAAGAAGCAAAAGAAATAAGATTTCCGTCATTTTGTGTAAAAAAAAAGATCAAAATGATTGCATGATAGAAAATAATGCCCTACTATTGTAGGGAAGTTCAAATCCGTATTGGATTTTTTATTTATCCACACCGGAATTTCCCCTTTAATTTATCGAAAATTACGCTTGATAAACCAGGCAAATCTTCATTATTTCTTGCTACTGCTGCATTAAAAAATCCCCAAACAACAAACTATTTACCGTCAACGAAGACGGCATTTATAAACCTAATAATTTTTCATGTACGATATACTTGAACTAAATGACAAACTCGTAAGTGAGTTAAAAGAAATTGCGCGCTTATTAAACATTCCTAACTATGACGAGTTTCGCAAGCAGGAATTGATTTACAAAATTTTAGATCAACAAGCGTTGCATCCTGAAGATTCTAAAAATATTCGTGAATCGTTAGGTGTAAAAACTTCTGCCAAAGCGCCAAAAGTGGAGAAGGCTGAAAAACCGGAAAAAGCTGAGAAGGCCGAAACAAAAGAAACTCCTATCGCTGTCGAAAGAAGTGTTGCACCTAAAGTAATGCAGGATGACGATAACTCCAGTAATCGACCGAAAAGAAAACGTGTTTCACCGATTGAGGATTCTGAAACCAAGAAATCACCTGTTGTTCTTGAGCCAAGTGTAAAGACTCCTCCAATCCGTCAAACTCCGACACAACCAGCATCTCCATCATCAACAGAACCGGTTGAACGATTTGAACCGGTGCATCGTCCGCAAGTTCGCAATGATTTTGAAAATCGCCCTTCTCCACAACAAAATCAATTCAACAACAATCCTCCTTCAAATAGCAACACTAGCAATTTCAACACCGGCAGCAGTTTTAACACCGGCAGTAGTTTTCGCCAGCCTCAACAGCAACCACAGCGACGTGATACATTTACGCCGGAAGCTGCAATTGATCCTGACACACTGATAGCAGTTGATGGTGTACTGGAAATTATGCCTGATGGCTTTGGATTTTTACGTTCAAGTGACTTCAATTATCTGACGTCACCTGATGATGTATATGTAAACCAACAACAAATAAAAATGTATGGCCTTAAAAACGGTGATACGGTAAGAGGTTATGTTCGTCCGCCGCGTGAAGGTGAAAAGTATTTCCCATTTGTGAAAGTAGAATTCATCAATGGTCTGGATCCAGCAATTGTTCGCGATCGGATTCATTTTGATTACCTGACTCCACTTTTTCCATACCAAAAATTAAATTTAAGTGGTGACAAGTCAAGTTATTCAACACGTATAATTGACATGTTTACACCCATCGGTAAAGGACAGCGCGGATTAATCGTTGCTCAGCCGAAAACGGGTAAGACAATGTTGCTGAAAGATATTGCAAATGCTATAGCAGCAAATCACCCTGAAGTGTACATGATCATACTCTTGATTGATGAACGTCCGGAAGAGGTAACAGATATGGCACGTAGCGTAAAAGCAGAAGTAGTTGCATCGACATTTGATGAACCTGCTGAGCGTCACGTAAAAATTGCGAATATCGTTTTGGAAAAAGCAAAACGTTTAGTAGAATGCGGACATGATGTTGTTATCTTATTAGATTCAATCACACGTTTAGCCCGCGCCTATAATACAGTTGCGCCTGCAAGTGGAAAAGTACTTTCCGGTGGTGTGGAAGCAAATGCTTTGCACAAACCAAAAAGATTCTTCGGTTCAGCGCGTAAAATTGAAAATGGCGGAAGCTTAACCATCATTGCAACAGCATTGATTGATACAGGTTCAAGAATGGACGAAGTCATTTTCGAAGAATTCAAAGGAACCGGTAATATGGAACTTCAGTTAGATCGTAAGATCTCCAACAAACGTCTCTTCCCTTCTATCGATTTAGTAGCCTCAAGCACACGTCGTGAAGACATGTTACTTGATAAAGAGATGCTACAAAGAATGTGGATCTTAAGAAATCACTTAGCAGATATGAATCCTCTCGAAGCCATGGAATTTATGCTCGACAGAATTCGCGGCACGAAATCGAATGAAGAGTTTTTGGTTTCGATGAATGCTTAGGTGGTGAGTAGTGATTGGTGAGTAGTAAGTAGCACGTACTACTCACAACTTACCAGTGACCATTTCCCCCTAAGAGTACAATCTTCCACAATCTAGACTGCAAGTAAATCGCTACAAAATCTCTTTGGCGACTTTTGTGTCGTGGATTCATTTATAATTTTTCAATGGTTGGAATAAAAGAGGGAATTCTTGATCTGAATATATTCAACTGACAAAAGTCATGCTTTCTACAATTTTCGCCGAAAAAAGATTTTTCTCAGGAAAAGTTATTAACCGCTACTTTTAGTTTGTCAAAGTCTGGTTTAAGTAGATTTTTTTGCCTTCCTTTAAATTAATATTCAAAAGCGGGTTCAATATTTTAACGCTCAAATTTAAATTTTATGTTAGAAAATGTCCAAAGTATAGATTTCTATATTTGTTCTGATTCGAAAAATTACGAATCACTATTCACGATCAACAATTCAGCAATTCAAAATGCGCTGAAAAAAAATCAAACCTATATGGTTGTCGTCAATAATATTCTGGAGTCTGTAAGAAAATTGGTTGACCTGAGTAAGGTTTCTTATAGGTTGAAAATTACTATTACTGGGGGAGGTCTAATATCCGATAAACATAATTTAAAATCTGAACAAGTTAAAAATTATTTAAAACTTACAATACGGGAAAAAGAATTATTAAAACTTTTGTCAGAAAAATATAAAACTCTTGAAATTATTTCTATGATGAAGATTAGCTTAAATACATATAAGACACATAAGAAAAATCTTTATGCTAAAATGAAATTCAATGACCGGGATGATTTATTGGACTGGGCAAAGAATTGCCCGGAACTTTTGGGTTAACATTTTGAATTGTTGATAAGTTTTAGGCTTTCTCACCCTGCAGGGTGATTGACAAAGATTGAAAGAATTGGTTCATTTGGGAATTTGGATATCAAGTTGGTTTGGTATCATAGTTTTTTATTAATTCTTAAATTACACATCATGAAAACACACGAAAATTATTTAAAAGGAATTATTTTGTCAGTTGTTTTGGTTTATTTTAATTGTTCTCTCGGATTTTCCCAAATTGCCACAGATCCCAATCGATCACTTTACGTTGATAATTTTTCTAAGTATTCTGCTAACTTTAATTACATAAATGCTTACTCAACACTAGGAGTTGATGAAAATCATGATGGAATCTTTGAAAAAGAAGATGAACTTTTAGAATTTGTAAAGAAAAGTCATATTACATCATTAACATTATATGATATGAATAAAGTTTTTAAAACCGATGCTCCACTTTTATGGAATGAAATTCATCACAGATTTGAAACCCTCCCTGATCATTTATGCAGATTTATAACAAAAGCTAAAAGTGAGTATTGCGTTCAACAGATTTATGGTGCAGTTGGAAGCTCGGAAACTGCTCAAGATTTAATCGAGTTTAATCAGCTTTTTACTAGCCCAACTCCTGCTTTTATTTTTAGTCAGGCGGAATTATCATCGCCATTTTTAACTCAAAGACTTTTAGTTCTAGCGCAATCATATTCAATTACCGATCCGCTATTCCTTCCTAGCGAATTAGCCAAAATATTTTTGCGTGCTGTACATCTCACCGGATGTAACGATTGTGAGTTTAAATTGGACGGCTTTACGACTGAATATGAATTTTGGAATGGCACTATGAATGAAAATGATTTTTCTGCTAATTTATTTGAGATTTTGCTAAATGATCTTGATATAATTAAATTATATAACAATAGTACATATCCAAATTTCCCTATAAGCATTAATGTATATTATGGCCGAAGAGCTGTTGATCCGACTGTTCTAACTTGTCCTACTTGTGTTGTAAAATACATCGATGGCTGCACAAGTAATTGCATTAATTCTTGTACTTCTGATTATTGTAGTAGTTTAAGTGCAACAAGAAAATCGGATCGTGTGTATTTAGAAGAATATTTTAGAACTACTTCAGGATTTAACTATAGCATTTACGAAGATGTTTTTAGATCTGCTGAAACAGTGGATGCAACTACAGTAATGCCTATTTTTAGTGGAGAAAACAAAATAAATGGAGATCAAAATAATTTCTTTGGGCAATGGATATTAGATTTACCAACCTCAAATGAAATAAGAAATATGTATTCCGCTGAAAAAATCCATTATCAAGGTTGGAACAATCGAATACACCCAAATGATGAAAATTTAATTCAGCCAGGTGGATATGTTTGGTTTACATCATCAAATTTCCTTAAATCATTTCAAAACCCACCGTTGTTTTACTCAAGCGGACCACTATGTAATGCCGGTAATTTGGACTTCACATATATAGGGCCCCTAGAAGAGAATATTCACTATACTTTTCAATTACGCGATAATGCAAATACATCGGTTGCCTCACTTGATGGGTATACACCAGATTTTTCTGTTATCGCAAATCAAGGGAATTTTTTACCAACTGGTATCCCTGTAACTAATTCCGGATCTCCTTATACTGCTCAAATAAGTTTAGATTTTGGAACAGGTTGCACTTCAAATTTCACATACTCCGAGCGAATTGAAGTAGGAATAGGTGCAATCACAATTGAAAGTATTGGACATATTTCCCCAATATCTGTTTGTGAAGGCACAACTATATTGTTGAAAGCATCATCAACAACTAATTTGCAATGGAAAAAGGATGGCCTTGATATTTTCGGTGCTACAACTCAATATTACTATCCTCGCGAATCAGGAGTATTTACTTGCACTAAAACTTCAGGAAGTTGTGCAGGAACATCAAATGGCATTTCCGTGAATTTCAATTTAAATCCATTTCATCTTATTACGACTCAATGTCTCTCACCGACATCAATGATATTGAAATCTGAAGTTTCAACAAATGTTTCAGATGTACTGGAATATATGTGGAATACAGGTGATGTGGCGCCAGATATTACTATTTCACCAAATAATACTGAAGGAAGAATGTATTATTTAACCGTAACTAATCCATTTAATCAATGTAATTCAGTAAGTTCATATTATGTAAAAAGTGGAAACTTCCAATCTAGCGCTACAACAATAGCAGCAGCTTTTACATGTAATAGTTCTAGTGGTACGCCAGTCTCTTTCACAATTAATCCTAATACTAATCAAACAGCTGTTGTTAGCGATGGAATAACGAGTCGGTATTTTACATGGTACTCGCAATCGACAATTGATCTAATACTTTCACCTGGCAACTATATTGCTGCTGTGGTTGAGGACAAGTGCTCCCCGACTACTAGTTTTACAATAGGGAGTCAAGCTACTTACACTTTTTCTCAAATCATTACAAATGTTTCCTGTCAAGGATATTCAAATGGCAGCATTAGTATTTCGGGTGTTTCCGGAGGCAGTAGTCCATATGTTTTCTCCTGGTCCGGCGTGCCCAGCTCTTTAATAACAAACACATCTAATAGTACAACAGTAACAGGAATTCCGGAAGGGAACTATACTCTAAAAATATCTGATGGATGTAATTTCCAATATTTAAGTGTTCCTGTTGGTTATCAACAAGCGTCATTTAGTGTGACAGCTTCAATTATAGATGCGTCATGCAATGGTGGTGCGACGGGTTCAATAAATCAAACTGCAACAACAGGATCAACATTTATTTGGAATTCAGGTGCAACAACAGAAGATTTAGCAAGTTTAAATGCAGGTGTTTATACTTGTACAGTTTCAAAACTTGGTTGCTCGCAAGATTACACATATTTCGTAGATCAACCAGACGAAATCGAATTTCATATTATTGAATCAACTCCTTCCTGTAATGGTATTTCACAAGCAGGCGTTCAAATATTAGTTTGTGGAGGAACTCCGATAAATTCAAATAATGGATACATCGTTTCTTCACCTTGGAGTTACGTATCTGCATCATCAAATAATTATTCAATAGTAAATCAAATGCCAGGGTCATCTGCAATTTCAATTACGGATGCTAATTCTTGTGTTATAAATCTAACGGTTTCAATTCCTGGTTTGCCAGTGCCAACGTTTACTGTTTCTTCAACTAATCCATTATGTTCGGGAGGAACCGGTTCAATTCAAATTGCTAATATTCTTGGAACAGGACCGTACGAGTATTCAATAGATAACGGAGTTTCGTGGTTCAGCATATCAGGTAGTTCCGTTACTTTGAACTCGCTAAACCCAGGCGCATATGATATAAAAGTTCGTGGACTAAATGGTTGTGAAAGTCCAACGCAACCGGTAACTATTTCTGATCCTGATGCTTTGGCTCTTACAATAGCAAGCACAAATATATTGTGCTATGGGGGTAATGGTTCAGCAACAGCCACCGCTATTGGAGGCACTGCTCCAATTACTTTCTTATGGTCACCATTTGGCGGCACTTCTCCAATTGCAACAAATTTGATTGCTGGTGATTATATTTGCACTATTACAGATGTAAATGGTTGTCAGGAGACATCAACAGTACATATAACTGAGCCACCCGCAATTTCAATCACGCCCACAACCTCCTCCCTTTGTATCGGCAGTAATCAAAATACCATTACAACTTCAGTAACCGGAGGGACCGGGGCTTACACTTATCTATGGCAACCGGGTTTGGAAACGACTCCAGGTTTGAGCAATCTATCTCAAGGCAACTATGGGGTTACAGTTCTTGACCAGAATGGTTGCAGTAGTACTGTCAGCAACATTACTTTTACAGAAAACCAAAATTGTTGTGGTAATCTGAATAATCAGATGCTGAATGCACCAGGGCCTTTAGCAACGGGATCTACCTACTCGGGAAATAATAATCTGAGTTACAATGCCACGGTTACAGGAACAGTGACTTTCAGCGCATGTACTCTGAAGGTAGCAAAAAACGTTTCAATTACAATTAACAGTGGTTCAACCTTGAATATTGTTAGCGGATCAATTCTTGAGGCCTGCGGCGACATGTGGAAAGGCATCATCATCGAACCCGGCGGTACCTTAAACATAACCAACTCCACCATTCTCGATGCTGAAAACGGAGCGCTTTTAAGACAAAATATTGGGACTCCTTCATCTGTGACAATTGAAAATTCCAGTTTTGGCAGCAATTACATTGGAATTTATATGGAACCGACAACAAATCAAGGTTTTAATGCCATATCTTTACATCTTACCAATGTTACTTTCGACAAACCTCATCCATTGAAACCTTCAACAAATTATACAATAGGTACCACTCCTTATGCAGGTATTCAGCTTAATAATTGGTCAGGTGTAATTGGAAAATATGGTAGCACAGGAAATATCTATAGAAATCTCAACAGTGGTTTACGAATGAATAATTGTGTTGTGACTGTGTATGCTGCTCAGTATATAAATATTATTGCAGATCCGATTTATAGTGGGCTTTTCAAAGGCGTTGGAATTTTTGCAGAAGGCGGCAATTCATCTTTTTTGTTGAAAGAATATGGATTCGGACAAACCGGAATAAGAGCTTTTGAAAATTGTGATTACGGAATTTATTCTCAGGGTGTGCCGGTTAAAATTATTGGAAATCTGATGGAAAATGTGAGAAATGGAATTTCACTTTCAAATTTGCCGGATGGATCATTTTCAAATGTACAAGTGAATACAATTAATTGTATTTACACCGGCATTACATCTCAATATCACAAAGAAATAAATGGTCTGTTAATTTCAGGAAATATCATTAATGTAAACAATACAACAGGCAATAATAATTACGGAGTTGGTATTGGCTCTTACGATTACAAAAAAGGGAGTAACACTACCATTTTTGCAAACCAAATAAATATGGGAAATGGCGCCACCGGAATAGAAATGTGGGGAGTTATGGGGAACGCAGTTTATGGAAACGAAATTGACTTTCAATTATCTTCAGGCACAGCCGTTTCCGGTTTGTCTGCATCGGTTTCAGATAAAAATATCATTTCCTGTAACAATGTTTATGGAAATACCGGCACTGCCGATGTTAAACAATACGGTTATTATTTTAGTATAAGCCAGAAAAATGAAGTATCTTGCAATACAGCAACCGAAATAAATTACGGTTTTGAATTCGATGGCATTTGCAATATGGCCAACCGATATATCGGAAATACAATGAGAAATAACTGGACAGGCTTGAATTTTAACTCCGATGGCCAAATTGATGAACAATGGCATAGAGGAAATATGTGGGACAATATTAACGGAACTTTTAGTAGTGGTTTTGGCGCGCAGAATCCTGTTAATTCTTTAGCTTCACTTTTTTATGTTAATCAATTTGATCCAACTATTTATTGGCCAACTTCAGATCCAGCTACTGGTTGGTTTAATCACGATCCAAATGGAAATGCTTTCGATTGCGAAATCCAAAATGTTTGCGGTACAAGGGATAATGGCGATCCGACTGATATCAGTGCTTTAGAAATGATGATTGCTAATAACACTTATAATCCTGCTGATTTTCCGGATGAATCGAAATGGATGGCAAGAATATTTTTATTTCAAAAGTTAATGCAACAACCGGATGCTTTGAGTGATCCTGAACTGTTGGCCTTCTATAATTCTAATTTGAATGGGAACATCGAAAAAATAAATCAGATCAGGGAACAAACTGCAGCCCTTTATAATAAATCATCTTCTGATTCAACGTTATTGGTGAATAACGACAGTTTATTGCAAGCGACCATGCTTTCTATTGAAAATTGCGAGAAAGCTTTTTCTGATGGAAGTATTACAGAACAACAATATATATCTACTGTTACCAATCTGAAACAGGTGATTTCGAATATTTTAAATTCAAGCAAGCAAATAATGGCTTTGGTGAAAATACAAAAAGATCAAACCGCCGATAATATCCGCTTTTTAAATACTGCTGTTTCAACTACAGAACACTATGAGTCGAATGAAAAATTTGTAAACGATCTTTATCTGAGAACCGCTGCAAAAGACAATATGCAAATTGATGCAAGCGATCAAAGTCCATTGTTATCTATTGCACATGAATGTCCATTCTTGGGTGGTGAAGCTGTTATTCTCGCAAGAATACTTTATCGACTGGTAAATCCATTTGAAGAATATGATGATTATCCATTGTGTCATTCTTTAGGTCTAATGCGACACAGATCGCCGGAAACCAAATCAGGAATGGAATCATTGATATATCCAAACCCTGCTGACAACACCGCTACATTGGTTTATTATTTGAATGATGATTCCGATGCAAGTTTGCAAATCTTCGATTCTTCGCTGAAATTAAGTCGCTCGGAAAAATTAAATGTAAAGGAGCGTCAGAAAAAAATTAATCTCGAAACTTTAACACCAGGCTTTTATATCTATAGTGTAGTCCAAAACAATTATGTTGTTTCATCTGGGAAGTTCAGTGTCGTACATTAAAAATAATCTTGCAATCATTTTATTACTTATGCCTTTGGGAAGTTTCTCACAAGGCATAAGTAATTTGTGGTTATCAGGATATAGCAGTGTAATTTATCCTGGTTCTGGTGGAACTAATATTAATTTTATTAATGGGTTTCCAGATACTAGTACAATTGACAGACCGATGAGTTTTCTCGATTGCAATGCGAATATTTCCGACTCCCTGGGCAACTTATTGTTTTACACCAATGGAATTTATATTGCCAATGCAGCAAACGACACAATGGTAAACGGAGACAGTTTAAATCCTTCGACTTACACTTTTAATGCTACGTATGGTTTAAGAGTAAAGCAGGGAAATTTAATCCTTCCTCTACCCGGCGATTCAAGTAAATACTATTTGTTTCATGAAACACTTTTTTATGATCAAAGTGTAAGTGATTATCGCTCTTCTGAAATTTATTATTCTATTATTGATATGAGTTTGGACAGCGGTAGAGGAGCCGTTATCCAAAAGAATATTGTTTTGTTATCTGACACTCTAACTCCAGGTGCAATAACAGCATGCAAGCATGCAAATGGTCGTGATTGGTGGGTTGTGTTTCATAAGAGTAAAGGTCGCAGGTATTATAAGTATCTTTTAACCCCTTCCGGCTTGCAAGGGCCTTTTGCGCAGGATATTGGATATTCAATTGCTCCTAATGACTGGATTTGGCAAAGCTGTTTTGCACCGGATGGGAACAAGTTTTCTTCTGTAATGGCAAGAGATACTTTTGATGTAATGGATTTTGATAGATGTTCAGGTATGTTTAGTAATTCAACATCTATTTGCATTATTGATTCTGCTGCTTCCCGCGGCGTTGCTTTCTCACCTAACTCCCAAGTGCTATATGTTTCATCAATGCTCTACATTTATCAGTTCAATTTAAATGTAGCCTACATTGATTCGAGTAGAATTATTTTAACAAAATTTGATGGATATGCTGATTTCAATCCTCCGTTTTATACTGCATTTTATCTAGCGCAACTAGCTAATGATGGTAAAATATATATCAATACAGGCAATAGTACGAGATACTTTAATGTGATTAATAGTCCAAACACTTTAGGATTATCATGTAATCAATTGCAACATAGTTTTTCCCTTCCTACATTTAATGGATTTACCATTCCTAATTTCCCTAATTATTTTCTTGGCTCTTTGATTGGTTCTCCTTGTGATAGTTTACTAATGCGAGGAGCAAATATAGGTTCATTAAATCCAATACATATTAGTTTACAATTGCCCCCTAATATATCAACTGATGAAAGAGGCGAGTCCATTAAACAAAATGATTCTCGTAATGATGAAATTAATTTTTTTCGCCATTTTTTGGAATCGGCAAATCATGAATTGCCAATTGATTTGGATAAAAAGTACTTCAATAGAAATATTACAAGGAAAAGCAACTTTAGACTCAAAAATAATTTTCATTAAACAAACATTTCCAAAATGAAAAGGATGCTTCATTTAGTTTTTACAATAGTTTTAATTATCTATTCTACGATTGGAATGGCGAATAATATTTTAAAGGGAATCAGGAGCCATGGCCAACAATTCGAATTTGTAACAATCAATTGTAACAATGATAGCCTTACTATTTTAAACGTATTACCAAACTTTTATTACACACCCAACTTTAGTTCTTGTTTTGATTATGCAATACAAAAATATTACCTCTGCTTTGGACAGCAACTGCAAGTAATCGATGCAACCAATGGTCTTTTAGATACCACCTACAGTTTTTATGGGATCAACCCAAGTTATTATATTCACACAGTATTCAATCCAACAGATGGTTTTATCTATGGAATAAAAGCGGATATGGCCACCTTCGATCAGATGTTTGCCAAATTTGATCCGGCCACCGGTGTGCTTACTGACCTGTTTCCCATTAGCCCAACTGTCGGTATCGGCATTGGTTGCAAAGCATCTTTTGATCCTTACCTTGGAGAATACTATATTCAAAGTCGGTCACTGGCAGGAATTAATATTAACACCGGGCAGATACTCTATGATCTTCCGCTACAAAACCCCACCAACGAATGGCTAGATCATCTAGCCTATAGCTGCAAGCAAAAACGTTTCTACGGTCTTACCAACAACTACCACACAGCAGAAAATTATTTTTCGGAAATTGATACAACGAGTGGAGTTACCACGCGTGTAAATCCTTCACCATTGCCTACGTATTTTTATAAGCAATATTTGAGCGGTAGTACGATTGATAATTCAACAGACATTTATTATTATGCCGCTGCAGGCGGAATCATTTATGGAATTGATATCAACACCGGCAATGTCGTCTACAATCACGACTTCGGACCGAATTTGCAGTTTTTGTTTTTGGAGTCTGCTTCAACGTACAATTGTTTAACGGCGGGAGTGAATGAGTTAACAGATAATTCAAAAGTAGAAGTGTACCCAAATCCGGGATCGGGTTTGTTCACACTTGAAATAAAGACAAGCGATTTAATTTCGTGCGATCTCGAAATTACCGACATGCAAGGAAAAATAATGAGTCAGCAAAAAATAACCCAACAAACCACGACCATCGATCTACGAACCGCGAGTAAGGGGGTTTATTTTTATCGGGTGAAAGGGGAGCGTTTTTTGAAGTTTGGGAAGATTTTGGTGCAGTGATTTTTATTGTTGGAAAGGGATAATTTACTCGAATTTAGTTAACTTGCACCTAACTCCTATTGTTTTTGCTCATTAATGATATACGTTACATAATGGCACTCACTACTTACCAATCACCATTTACTACCACAGTTTCGACAACCGAACATTATGAGTCGAAGGAAAAATTTGTAAACGACCTATATCTGAGAACCGCTGCAATAAACAATCTACAAATCGATGCAAAACGAAAACAGTATTCAATTTGCAAGGTTTATTATTCAATAAGATTGATCAACATTTTTCGCAAATCAACTAATCGTTCATTTGTCCGGAAAGTATGGCTTCTACTCCAACATTTTGTTTCTTCGAAGCCACAATTATTGCCTCTGCAACTTTAGTGACGTGAATGCCTTTGTAATTTTTTAGTGGTCCGACAAAGAGAAATGACAATGCTTTGAAAATGGCAATACCAATTTTTTCACCGGGGCGGTTTTCTTTTCTATTACCAATTAGTAATGATGGTCTGAAAAATGTGATAGATGGAATATTCAATTTAGAAATATCATTTTCCATTTCGCCTTTTGTTTTGTTATAAAAAATTGACGAGTCGGAATTTGCTCCCATTGCAGAAACAACAAGTAACATTTTTGCACCAATACTTTCACCCCATTTTGCCAGAGCTAATGGATAATCATGATCAACTTTATAAAATGCCTCTTTTGATCCGCCAACAGTTTTTATTGTGGTACCTAGACAACAATAAATATCATCAACAGATTTAATCTCAGATAGAGATTCAGGAATCCGATCAAAGTCGATTACCAATTCTGCTACTCTCGGATGTTTCAAATTGCTACTCTTCCGGACGAGGCAATATACTTTATCATAGGTCGAATCATTTTGCAAAAGTTGAAGTAATTCATGTCCCACTAGTCCTGTGGACCCGGCTATTACAGCGATTCGATGGTTTTCCGGATTCATAATTCTCAAATTAAAATATTTACATTAAAAAAGCCGATTTCAATGAGACCGGCTTGAATTTTATCTGTGATTACTTTGAACTTTTTTCTTCGGGAATATATTTCACATCAATCGCTTTCGCCACCTTTTCTTTCATTAATGCTATGTTGATTACTTCGATCATTTCACTCACATAATGAAATTTCATGTCTTTGATATAATCTTTTTTGATTTCGTCGATGTCTTTTTTGTTGTCTTTCGAAAGAATGATGTCTTTTATTCCGGCTCTTTTTGCTGCCAGAATTTTTTCTTTAATTCCACCGACAGGAAGTACTTTTCCGCGTAATGTAATTTCACCGGTCATTGCTAATTGTGATTTCACTTTACGTTGAGTGAAAGCAGAAGCAAGTGATGTCATCATTGTAATACCTGCTGAAGGACCGTCTTTTGGAGTTGCTCCTTCAGGAACGTGAATGTGAATATCCCATTGATCGAACACTCGATAATCAATTTTCAACTGATCGCTGTGTGCTTTTAAATATGCAAGGGCGATAACCGCAGACTCTTTCATTACATCACCTAAATTTCCGGTAATGGTTAGCTTTCCTTTTCCTTTGCTGACAGAGGTCTCTACGAATAAAATATCACCTCCAACGGATGTCCAGGCTAAACCTGTAACTACTCCTGCAACATCATTGCCTTGATATTTATCAGATTGAAAAATAGCACCCCCAAGTATTTTTATAACGTCTTCTTCTGAAATAATAGGATTGTATTCTTCTTCCATTGCTACCTTCTTCGCTATTCCCCGAATGAGAGAAGCAATTTTTTTCTCCAGTCCACGTACGCCTGATTCGCGGGAATAACGTTCAATCATGTATTCAATCAACTTTGCAGAAAGCTTCAGATGTTCTTTTTTTAATCCATGTGCTTCCAATTGTTTTGGCACAAGATGTTTAATGGCGATCTGCACTTTTTCTTCAATCGTATAACCATTGATCTCGATAATTTCCATCCGGTCTAAAAGTGCCGGTTGAACCTTGCTCAATGAATTCGCTGTTGCAATAAATAATACGTTGGAAAGATCATAGTCTATCTCGACATAATTATCATAAAATGTATTATTTTGTTCAGGATCCAAAACTTCCAACAAAGCAGAAGAAGGATCACCATGAAAATCATTTCCTAATTTATCGATTTCATCGAGCACAAAAATCGGATTGGATGATTTCGCTTTTTTCAGATTCTGAATGATACGTCCCGGCATGGCACCAATGTATGTTTTACGATGACCGCGAATCTCTGCTTCATCGCGCAAACCACCGAGCGACATACGAACATATTTTCTTCCCAAAGCTTTTGCAATCGATTTCCCAAGAGAAGTCTTCCCGACACCCGGAGGGCCATACAAACACATAATCGGAGATTTCATATCTCTTTTCAACTTCAACACAGCCAGATATTCAAGGATACGTGCTTTCACTTTCTCTAAACCATAATGATCTCTGTCCAGCACTTTTTGTGCATGCTTCAAATCAAAATTATCGTTGGTGAAATCATTCCAGGGAAGATCAAGAAGTAATTCGAGATAATTAAGGATAACAGAATATTCAGCAGCAGCAGGATTCATTCTTGACAAACGATCTGCTTCTTTTTTGAATGTATCTCCGATTACTTTACTCCATTTTTTTGTCTTCGCACGTTCTTTCAGCTCAGCAACTTCGCGATCGGGCGAATTCCCACCTAACTCTTCCTGAATAGTTCTTAACTGTTGATTAAGAAAATATTCACGTTGTTGTTTATCAATATCTGTACGAACCTTGCTTTGAATTTGATTTTTTAATTCAAGCATTTGCAATTCTTTGCTCAAATATTCTAAAACCCGATTCGCTCTGATTTTGTGATCTGCAATTTCCAAAAGCTCTTGCTTTTTAGAAACATCGAGATTCATATTAGAACATATAAAATTAATCAGGAAGGAATGACTTTCTATATTACGAATAGCAAAACCTGCATCCGATGGAATGTTAGGCGAGTGCTCAATAATTTGTAAAGCAAGATCTTTCAACGAACCAACAATTGCCATAAATTCTTTGTCTGCCGTATTGGCTACACCTTCCGGAAAGGGTACAATTTTACATCGGATGTACGGTTCTGTCTGAACACATTCATCCAATTTAAAACGACGTTTTCCCTGAATGATAATAGTTGTATTCCCATCCGGCATCCGAAGCATTTTTATGACTTGTGCAACAGTACCGTATTGATTCAAGTCAGGAAAGGACGGATC
>CAYHCU010000043.1:0-16398 GCA_964355035.1 uncultured Flavobacteriales bacterium
CATTACAATCCATAATTTGCTTCGGTCTTCGGAAAGAGCATAATTTAAAATCAATCCTTCATTCATCATTTTGTTTACGGTAGCCCGTTGTTGGGGAATTAATGAAATGAATCGAGGGGAGAATATATCCGGCAAGCTTACAATGATCATAAATTCTTTCATGATAGGAGGATGAAAAAGCCGATTCGTGAACGAAATCGGCTTTTGAATTAGATTACTTTTTTGCTTCGTCTTTGATGAGGATCAAGTCAATAGTGAAATTCACATCGTCACTTACAACAGCTTCACCTGTTGCTGCAGCGGCTTTCCATTTCAAACCATACTCTTGGCGGTTGATTGTACCTGTTGCTTTAAAGCCGGCTTTTATATTTCCATAAGGATCTTTTACCGTGCCACCATAAACTACAGGAATAGATACCTCTTTTGTAACATCGCGAATAGTAAGCTCTCCAATCAAGATATAATTTTTATCGCCCAGATTTTTAATTCCGGTACTTTTGAAAGTGATTGAAGGAAATTTTGCTGCGTTAAAAAAGTCGTCAGATTTTAAGTGGCCATCGCGTTTTTCGTTATCCGTGTTAATGCTATTCACGTCAACGCTAATTGTCGCTTGCAGATCCGAAAAGTCAGCTTCAGAGGAAGTTATTTTTCCGTCAAATTTTTTAAACTCTCCGTCAGTATCAGAGATCAACAGATACTTTGTAGTGAAACGGATTTTGGAGTGTGCTCCATCGATTTTCCAGTTTTGCGCAAACACTGTTGCAGTCATGGCAACAAGAGCAGCCATTAGTGTGATTTTTTTCATAGTTTTTTTTAGAATTGTTATTTTAATTTCTTTCTGACCGCAAATGTATGTTTAAACAATAGATGTTACAACATCAAATATCGATAATTAGTTAAATTGCTCAAAATCAAGAACAAAAATGGTGATGTGATGAGAAGATTGTACTTTCGCTTCATGTATTTTTTGGTGAATCGAAGGTTGGGTAGTCGATTTTCAAAGTTGAGGTGTAATTTAATGCGAGAACGTTTTAATATGCGAAATCAGCGAAATCAGCGGGAGAAAATTTGGCTGCATTTTTTTCCCGCAGAGCGCAGATTCCCGCAGAGAAAAATAAGTCTGTTTTCAGTTCTGCGGGATGATAAAAGTATACTACTTCCGCAAGCAATTCACTTTCCTGAGGAATTAATTGCTTCAACAATCTCCGGGAATGATCCTCATTAAAATCCAATACTTCAATATTAGTTGCAATCACCATTTATTCATCCCATCCTAATAATAAATCACCTTCTCCATCCTTAAATAGACTACCTTTAAGAAAAATCTGAAAATGATAAATATAATCACCCGAAACATTACAGCTGACGCAAGCGATAATCTGGCAGAACAAATTTCTAAGGAGGTTTGGAATACCAAAGCACATAGTTTTGCAGATGAGGTTAAAAAAGGGGTAAGAAATAAAAGATGTGAAAAACATCCTAATTCAGATCAAACCATCATAATTCAGGCTTCCAAGCAAGGCTTACAGGTAGAAAAAAAATTCTGCTGTCCTGAATTTAGTGAATTGATACCGGTAAATGTTAGTAAATAGTGAGTAGTAAATAGTAAGTAGCAAGTAAGTAGCACTTACTACTCACCAATCGCCACTCGCCAATTAAAAGGTCCGAATTCCAATAGCTTTTCGCGCTTCGCGAACGGTAGCCGCTCCGCTTTCGCGCGCTTTTTCGGCTCCCTGGCGTACGACCTTTTGGATAAATGCTTCGTCCTTACTTAATTCAAGAATTTTCTCACGGAAAGGAGAAGTAAAAGAAATGATATCTTCAGCCAACTGTTTTTTCAAATCACCATAGCGAATCTTCATTCCATTGTATTGTTCTTCAAAAGTGCGAACCGTATCTTCAGTAGAAACAGCTTCAAGAAGCGAGAAAATATTTTTTATTACTTCCGGTTTTTCCTGATTTTCCTGTGTGGGGCCACCATCTGTTACCGCACGCATCACTTTTTTTCGAATTACCTCCGGACTATCAGCTAAAAAAATCGCATTCCCTTCGCCTTCACTTTTCCCCATTTTGCCGGAGCCGTCTAATCCCGGGATTTTAATAAGATTCGTACCGTAATTAAAAGCATAAGGTTCAGGAAATAACTCCGTATTATAAAGTCTATTGAAACGATTCCCAAACTGACGCGACATTTCCAAATGCTGTTCTTGATCTTTTCCAACCGGAACTTTGAGTGCACGATGGATTAAGATATCAGCTGCCATTAAAGTCGGATAGGTCAATAATCCAGCATTGATATTATCAGGATGTTGTCGGATTTTATCTTTGAAGGAAGTGCAGCGTTCCAATTCACCGACATAAGCATTCATGTTAAGCAGAAGGTAAAGCTCAGCAATCTCCGGTAAATCACTTTGGACATAAAGTGTCGCTGTTTCAGGATCTAACCCACATGCTAAATATTCCACCAACACTTGTTTCACATTATTATGTAAATCAGCAGGCACAGGATGAGTTGTAAGTGAGTGATAATCCGCAATAAAGAAGAAACACGTATATTCATACTGCATTTTGATGAAATTTTGGATGGCTCCAAAATAATTTCCTAAATGTAGATTTCCGGTACTTCGAATTCCGCTTACAACGATTTCTTTTGGCATAGCTTACTTTGATTTAGCTGATTACTTTGATTTAGCTGATTATTTGATTTAGCTGCTTACTTTATACATGGCGAATTTAGCACTTTGATTTATATTTCTAGTGCTTTCGGGAAGTAGAAGAGAGAGAAATGAACAGCTGAAAATATCCCTAAAAACCTATATCTTCGTCGTTCATAACATAGCTATGGTATCTAAAGTTAAAATCCTTGAAGAGAAAGTAAGTGAAGCTCAATTAGGTGGAGGAACAAAGAGAATTGAAGCTCAACATAAGAAAGGCAAACTAACAGCTCGCGAGCGTGTTCACTTTTTGCTCGATGAAAATTCTTTTGAAGAAATAGGAATGTTGGTGACACATAGGGCCACAGATTTTGGAATTGAAAAAGAAAAATATCTTGGTGATGGTGTAATTACCGGTTTTGGAAGAATTGAAGGAAGATTAGTCTATGTTTTTGCGCAAGATTTTACAGTCTTCGGTGGTTCTCTTTCAGAAACGCATGCAAAGAAAATTTGTCGCATTATGGATTTAGCTATGCAAAATGGTGCACCTGTAATTGGTTTGAATGATTCAGGTGGAGCAAGAATTCAGGAAGGTGTTGTTTCACTAGGTGGTTATGCGGATATTTTTTATCGCAACACATTAGCGTCGGGAGTTATACCGCAATTTTCCGCAATCATGGGACCATGCGCCGGTGGTGCAGTTTATTCTCCGGCCATTACAGATTTCATATTGATGGTAGAGAATTCATCCTACATGTTTGTAACCGGACCCAATGTTGTAAAAACAGTGACGCATGAAGAAGTAACTTCAGAAGAGTTAGGAGGTGCGATGACGCATGCAACAAAATCCGGTGTAACACATTTTACCTGTGTTAACGAAATAGATTGCATCAACAGGTTGCGAAAACTTTTTAGTTACGTTCCTCAAAATTGTGAAGAGGAAGCTCCTCGTTTAGCTTATGAATCTGCAAATGAAAAAAGGGAAAAGCTGAATTCGATAATTCCGGAAAATCCGAATCAGCCTTACGATATTCGCGAAGTAATTGCAGAAGTAATCGATCGTGATTCATTTTTTGAAGTGCATAAAGATTTTGCTGAAAATATTGTCGTTGGTTTTGCACGCTTAGCAGGAAGAAGTATCGGTATTGTTGCCAATCAGCCAATTCATTTGGCAGGAGTTTTAGATATTAATTCTTCTACTAAAGCTGCACGTTTTGTTCGCTTCTGTGATTGTTTCAACATTCCCCTTTTAGTATTCGAAGACGTTCCCGGATTTTTACCCGGAACAGATCAGGAATGGAACGCTATTATTACCAATGGAGCGAAATTGTTATTTGCTTTTTGTGAAGCAACAGTACCTCGTATTACAGTCATTACTCGCAAAGCATACGGTGGTGCTTATGATGTAATGAATTCAAAACACATTGGTGCCGATATGAATTATGCCTGGCCAAGTGCAGAAATTGCTGTGATGGGAGCAAAGGGCGCAGCAGAAATTATCTTCAAAAAAGAAATTGCAGCAGCGAAAGATTCACAGGCTGCATGGAAAGAAAAGGAAAATGAATACAATCTGCTTTTTGCAAATCCTTACAAAGCAGCAGAGCATGGTTATATTGATGAAGTAATTCTTCCTCAGGAAACTCGTTTAAAACTTATATCTGCATTTAAAATGCTGGAAAATAAAGCAGTAAAATTACCTCGTAAAAAACACGCCAACATTCCCCTTTAATAAAATTCGAATGCCTGTAAAAATTTTACTCATTGGTTCAGGAGGAAGAGAACATGCATTTGCATGGAAGCTTTCACAAAGTAGGAAATGCGAAAAACTTTTTGTGGCTCCCGGAAATGCAGGTATCGGTGAATTTGGAGAGAACATTGACCTGGATGTAAAATCGTTTTCGGCAATAAAGGATTTTGTTTTGCTTCATAAAATTGAATTGGTCATCATCGGACCGGAAGATCCTCTCGTAAATGGCATCACTGATTTTTTTCTTGCAGACATTGAATTAAATTCCATTCCGGTAATTGGTCCGACAAAAGCCGGAGCAATGTTAGAAGGAAGCAAAGATTTTGCAAAGGAGTTCATGCAAAAGAATCTAATTCCAACTGCAGCATTTCAAACATTCACAAAAGAAACCTTAAACGACGGACTACTTTTTTTAGAAACATTAAAAGCACCATATGTATTAAAAGCCGATGGATTAGCAGCAGGTAAAGGAGTTCTAATTCCTCAAACACTTGCTGAAGCAAAATCTGAATTAACAGATATGCTCACTACAAATCGTTTTGGTTTGGCAGGAAAAAAAGTTGTCATTGAAGAATTTTTAAAAGGAATTGAATGTTCCGTTTTTGTATTGACTGATGGCGAGTCGTATAAAATTTTACCTGAAGCAAAAGATTACAAGCGAATTGGTGAAGGCGACACAGGTTTAAATACCGGCGGTATGGGTGCCATTTCTCCTGTTCCTTTTGTGGATGCCATCTTCATGGAAAAAGTTGAACAGCGAATAATAAAACCTACTATCGCAGGATTGAAAAATGCAGCAATCAGATATCAGGGTTTTATCTTTATCGGCTTGATGAATGTTGCCGGCGAACCTTACGTAATTGAATACAATGTACGCATGGGTGATCCGGAAACTGAAGTCGTTATTCCACGAATTAAAAATGATCTGGTCGAGCTCTTTCTTGCTACTGCAAATGTTCAATTGAAAAATATTTCATTGGACATTGATCCAAGAACCGCTGTTACAATTATGATGGTAAGCGGAGGATATCCGGGTGATTATGAAAAAGAAAAAGTCATCGAAGTGAAGAAACAAAATGACAGTTTGATTTTTCACGCTGGAACAAAATTGACAGCTAACAATTCAATAGTTACCAATGGAGGCAGAGTGATGAGTATTACAGCTTTCGGGAATTCTATTGAGGAAGCTAAAACCAAGGCTTACGAACAAATTAAAGAGATAAAGTTTGATGGTCAATATTATCGAAAAGATATAGGGTTAGACTTGATGAAAATGACGGATTCTCTAAAAGAAAAAGCATAAAAAAACCCGGAATCTGTGGAGACCGGGAATGTTTTTATTAGGATGGAATAGTTAGTCCCACTTAGTAACTTCTTTATTTTTAGCCATATAACGAAGCCAAAGCACAAAGGCAATAAAGCCAATCACAATCAGGAGCTTGTTCATCCACAATCCGAAGAAAGGGACAAATCGAAAGAAGCCTGTAAATAAATCACCTAAAAAATTCCAGAATGCCGTCATTGTTTTGTTTTACATTTAGTACGGTGGCAAATATAGAAAGGATTCCGGATAATTTACAATGAAAAATCTCTATTTTTATCACCGATGATTCGCTTTTTCAAGTCCCCCCAGCCGGCAGCATTGATTGTGATCCCGGTTATCGTATTGATTTTGTGGGCACAAGCCTTCCTGAACTGTTTTCCTGTGATGGATGTCGGGGCGCAGCCGGTATGGAAACTCTTTCTGGCACTCTTCTCTGGGCTTCCTTCCGGGGTAAATTGGGTCATTATGGTGGCTTTAGTTTCGTATAGTGCTATTTATGTGAATCAGATTTCGAATCGCCATGAGGTACTTTACAAAAATTCATATTTGCCTGCCTTTGCCTATGCTTTGTATATTTCATCTGTACCGGAGTTTTTAACTGTACATCCGATACACATTGTAAATCTGATCATCTTGCGAGTATTCGATAAATCTTTTTCACTAATAAAAAATGACAATGCAATACCTTCAATTTTTGACAGTTGTTTTCTTGCTGCCACTGCTGCATTGATATTCTTCCCTGCCATCATTGTTATTCCGGTAATGATTATTGCTTTGAGTTTGCTTCGTCCTTTCAATTTCAGAGAATGGATGATTATGTTTATAGGTTTTGCTTTGCCTTACTTTTTTGTGAGCGTGTGGATGTATTGGAATAACGACTTCTTGTATTTCTGGAAAGATTATATGAGCAGATTTATTCATTTGAAACCGGAAATTGTTCTTGTGTCCAGTCCTAAGCTGATTACCTTATCTGCTTTATTTGCAATATGGTTGCTTTTAGGTTTAATAAAATTACGCTCCAACTATTTAAAAAATGTGATCAGAGCAAGAATAATTCAGCAGATATTATTTTTATTTTTTCTTTTCAGTTTGGGTTCAATTTACCTCGGACAAAAAATATCGGTCGTAAACTTTTCGCTCTTAGCAATTCCCTTTTCAATTTTCGCCTCTTATTATTTATTAGCCGCAAAAAAGCGTATTCAGTTTTATGAGATTTTTTTGTGGATGGTGATAGGGGCAATTGTGTGGAATCATTTTTAGTGAGTGGTGAGTGGTGAGTGGTAAATGGTGAGTAGAGGGTTACTGTTAAAAGTTAAAAGTCAAAAGTTAAAAGTCAAAAGTCAAAAGTCAAAAGTCAAAATGGGTTCCGCTCGGGGATTCCTTGGGTCATATTCATTTCCGGGCAGAGAAGGAAAATTTCTTACTAATTGGGATCTAAAATGGAAGAATTGGATGTCATTAGTTATTGTTCCCGGAGATTGTTAAAGCTATTTATTCCGGAAGTAGGTGCGGTGGTTGCGGAGGCACTATAATTTTTTTATCCCGCAGATTACGCAGAAAAACGCAGATTTTTTTAGAAACAATTTTTCATTGTTGGGTTCTTAAAAAATTCATTTTTAAAAATAATTGTTATTCCGTAGAACGAAACACAGATATGTTTTTTTCTGCGTAAAATCTGCGTTTTTCTGCGCCTTTCTGCGGGAGAAAATAATTTCCCGCTGAGATACGCAGAAGGGGCGCAGATCAACTTTTAATACTGATCCAATTAAATTTCCCCAACCAATAATTCTCCATCTTACGCATCTCTTTCTTATCATTCGGAGTTTTGTCTTTGTAGCCGGTAAGATGTAAAAGACCATGAATCATCACGCGATGTAATTCATCATCGAAAGTAGTTTCATATTGTTTGGCATTGATGCGAATGCGCTCGATGGAAATAAAAATATCGCCGACTATTTTATTTTTTTCTAAAGAATTATCAAAGGTGATGATGTCGGTAAAATAATCGTGCTTCAGAAATTTCACATTCATTTTCCGGAGAAAAGGGTCGGAGCAGAAAATGTAATTCAGGTCTTCCACCTTGAATTTTTCTTTTTTGGCCGCAGAGGTAATCCATTTGCAGAGAAGTTCTTTCTTATTGAGTCGGAAAGCGACATCTTCTTTGAAAAAAGATATTTGATAATTTTTCATAGCGGAAGTAAAGATAGGCAATCCTTTTTTGTAAGTTGGCATTGAATTTAAAGACATGAGAAAAGCATATTTTGGTTTAATTATTTTGATCAGTCAATCGGTGTATTCGCAGGTAGATTATAGGTGGTGGAATGCGATTCATAACTGGGATGGTCATACCTCCTGGCAAAATTACATGACGATCTCCTCTGCTTTCATGGGACCGAATGCTTTGCCTGTGCCTGATATTACAAAAGGTCGATTAGATTCAACCATTCAATTTGAAACAGGTGGCGATGTACATTTTAGTACCGGTGATCATACGCAGGATTTCTTTGTAAGAGGCTATTTGCCAATCAGCGATGGGAAAGTAGCATTGTCCATAGAAGTAATTCCTGTAGAATGGTTCAAGACCGATACGATCACACGTGATATGCGGGCTTCACGAGGAAAAAGTGGAATAGGCAAAGCAGGTGGCGATATTTACATTACAACTTACGTGCAGGTACTCAAACAACATCACTCATTACCTGATCTTGCACTGCGAATTGCTTTGCGAACTGCATCGGGAACCAATCTCGGTGAAGCGAGATATACCGATGGGCCTGGTTATTATTTTGATCTGAGCGGAGGAAAGTCGTGGCGAAAAGAAAGTTTCTTCCTTAATGAGATTCGACTTTACGCCATGAGTGGATTGTATGTTTATCAGACGTTCGACATTCTGCATTTACAAAACGATTGCTTTCTCTACGGTGGCGGGATTGACTTTCATTTTTCGGAGTTCGTTTTTTCACAAGAAGTTTCCGGTTACAGTGGGTATTTAAAAAATGGAGATAAGCCTTTGGTTTATCGGTCCTCCTTGCAATGGAAAAAAAATAATGTCAAATTGAAATTTTCTTATCAACACTCCCTGCGTGATTTTCCGGCAGAGCGAATTCGATTAGGGGTGGGATTGGAGTTGTCAAAGTAAAGTATCACTCACCAAATTCTCACTCACAAAAAAAGGAGCCCTCTCAGCTCCTTTTTTTTGTCTAACCAAATTCTAACTATTTTATTGCGAGATCTTGAAATTCATTTCCACAACTCTGCCGTTTTCGGAAAAAATTAATTGATCTGCTAAATGTTTCATTAAGAAAATTCCACGTCCGCATTCTTTCTCCAGATTTTCCGGAGCTGTTGGATCAGGAAGATTGTAGTAATCAAAACCGGGACCTTCGTCGGCGATTGTAAAAACAATTGAGCCGGGAGCATGAGTAAAACTGATGCTTATTTTTTTTGAAGGATCCGATTTGTTTCCATGGTAAACGGCATTGGTGACCGCTTCTGTGATGGCAACCAACATGTTTCCAAACATGTCTTCGCTTACATTGTATTTGTTGCGGATGTCATCAATCATGTGCTCTACCACCGAAATACTATCGGGGTTTGACGCCAGTACCAGAGTCTGACCTTCGCCTGTAAATTGCATTAATGAATTATTTATCAATGGATTGGAAGTAATCGTTTACCTTTTGTTTATAATAAGAATTCAAGGATGGAGGCACTGTTTTGAGCAGTTCCATCTCTTTTAGCTTCATTCTCTTATACTCATCAAATTCGGCAGGGTTACGATGAAAAGCATTTTTTGCTTCCTCGGATTTACGTTGTTCATCCTGGTCGCGCTCTCGTTCGGCCTTCTCACTTTCCAATAGCCGGGTCGTAATTTCATCCTGGCGTTTTAGCGTTTGATCGCTAATCATTTTATTCACAATGTCCTTTTCGGTTTGTTCCATTTGATTGGCAATATCCTCTAAATTCCCCAGTGTTTTTTTGCCGTCTTTATTATCGCTTTGATTGAGTTTATTCAGTTCATTTCTAATGAATTCCTGTTGTGCAGCCATCTTCGCCAATTCCTGACTCATTTGCTGGCCACCCGGTTTACCCGGCTTCGGTTGCATGCCTTGCTTCATTCCTTCTTTCATCTTCTTCATATTTTTATTCAACTCCTCCTGCATCTTTCGCAGTTGTGACATAGAAGATGATTTCTTTTTACCGGGTTTACTGCAACTCGATTGCGACATCGCTTGTTGTTGCATCATTTGCTGCAAGGCTTCGCTGATCAACAGAGTCAGATTATTTACCGATGTCATAACAAATTGCTGGCGACTTCTAGCTTGTGGAACTAATCTGGCTTCGAGATTATCGAGCGACTCATCCATGTTTTGATTAATAGCAGAAATCTCTTCATTTACTTTTGGTGCAATTTCAACTACACGTTTACTTAAAGCAAAAAGCGAATCTTCAATCGATTTAGCATCGTCTTTTAATTTCTGTTGTGCTTGGCTTAATTTTAAATATTGCGGATTGTTGATGTCAATCGTTTTCAATTGTTGCATCAATTGTTCCTGATTGAAAGATAAACGCAGAAGGTTTTCCAGCAAGGCCCGCATTGCATCCATGTCTTCCTCGTTTTCTTCTTTTTCCATTTGCTCTTTCATTTTACTCATCTTCTGAGCAAGCTGTTGCATTTTTTGCGCGGCACTTTTTTGCGACTTAGAAGCTTTGCTGCTTTTACTTTGACTTAATTGTTCCGAGCTTTGTTCCATATCTTTTTGGATGTCTTGCTCTTCCTTGTCGTTATTATCTAAATCTTTTTTCTCTTCCAGCTCTTCGTTTTTCTTCGCAAGGTCGTCCATGTCTTTACGGAAATCATCGAAATCTTTATTCAGTTTGTCTTGTTGATCTTTTGCGTCCTTTGAATCGGCGTCCTTCGAATCTTTATCGTCTTTTGAATCCTTGCTATCTTTATTGTCATTCTTTTTGTCTTCAGTATTTTTTGCCAGCTCATCTTGTTTCTTTGCAAGAACATTTAGCTTGTCAATATTGTCCTGAAGTTTTTGTTCAAATTCCATTTGCTTAAATAATTCGATAGAACGCTCAAGTTCTTTTTGAAGATCTTTATTATCAAGCTTCATTTCTCCAAGTTGTTCTTGCAATTGGTTTTTGTCAACATTTTCCATCAACTTCATTAACTGTTCAAGGAGTTTTTGAAGTTCAGGTGATTTCAATTTGTCGAGTATAGATTGTAATTGCTCTTGCTTTTGAGCGATATCTTCATTTACTTTTTTATACTCTTCTTCCTTACGATTTTTGTTTTCGTTGTTCTTGCGAATCTCCTCAAGTTTTTTCTCTAACTCTTTTTGTCGGTTTAATAATTCTTCAACTTTCTTTTTTTCTTCATAAGAAAGTTCTTTTTTGTCGAGTAATTTTTTACTGAGATCATTCAGGTCTTTTTGAATTTGCTTTGCTTTAGCAATGGATTCTTTCAGATCATCTTTTATTGATTGATTGTCTTTATCAGTATTTTCTGCTATCTCTTTTAATGTCGGTGCTTTGAAAATTTGAAACTGTGAACGAGTGGATTTAGGTCCGGCAATACCGTCATTATCGGATATTTCGAAATAGTATTCTACTTCATCACCGGCAACAATATTTACACTTGCAAGATCCCATGAGTAGAAAAACTGATCGTTCGTAACTGATTTGCTTACGGGAATAACATCAGCAAATTGTTTGTCTTTGTTTGATTGAAGACTGTCGTTTGATTTAAGAAAACGATAGTTGAAAGTCAGTTTAGAAAAACCATAATCATCTTTTATTATTCCCCGGAAATAGGTTCTCTTCCCGGCCAATGAATCACGGCTTTGTTCAATTGAAATTGAAGGGTAAATATCCGGAATTACTGAAATTGTATAATGAATGGAATCTTTGCTATTGATGAAATGATTGCTGGTGGTAATCACATAGGAATCATTTTTTGTGAAACGATGGGAGAATGAAAACTGATCATCGCCGCTTGGACTTAATTTGATAATGGAGTCATGAAAAACAAGATTCAGTTGTTCGGTATTCTTTGTGTTGAAATTCCATTTCGCTTTTGTTCCTGCAGGGATAACTAAATCACCGGTATTTGAAATGCTTTCGTTTTGCTTATTCAAATATGAAGGATATTCCAGATTGATGGTGAAACTCATCAACAATGGATTTGGAAGAGCTTCAATTGTAAATTCTGCGGAATAAAATCCGTCAGCAGTTAAACGGAAAGGTTGAGTGCGTTGCAGATTTTTGAAGAGATAATGAAACGTTGTCAGATTTTCTTTTTCGAGTCTGAATTGATTACCATCGATTTCAATGAATGCTTCAGCGGGAATTTCATTTCCATTGATATGTATGTCGACCTGAAAATCTTGTTGTTGTAAACCACGAAGTGATTTATTCATCAGTTCAAAAGTAAAAGGCGCAGGTTTTTCAAAGTAGGTTTGATGTTCGATCAAACGTTTTGTGCTGTCTTTCACTAAAGAAGGTGCAGCGAAAAGGAGAATGATCAAAGCAAAAACCGGAATGATGGCAAAACGAAGATAACGACGGTTCTCAGAAATGTTGATGGCTGAAATAAAGGGTACAGGTTTTAATTCGTCGATCTTTTGATTGATACCGGCAACAATTAATTCAGGGTGTGTAGAAGTGTTTTCTTCAGCTTGCTTTTTAAGTTGAAGAACATTGAGAAGTTTATCCTGAACATTTGAAAAATGTTTTCCGATAATATCAGCCGCTTGTTCGTGAGAGATGATTTTTCCAAGTCTGTATAAATGCATAAGTGGAATGATCACAAATTTGCTGATGATAAAGCCAATACCAAGAATAAAAGCATAGAACAGGAAAGTCCGGATGTCAGTATTAAAATGTCCGAAGTACTCGAACGTCACAACTAAAAGGTAAAAAGCCAGCGAAAGCGTAAAGGCATAGATGCCCCCACGGACTAATTGGTTTTTGTAGTACTTCCGGATGAATGCATCCAGCCGGTCAATGAGTATTTGATAATTATCTTTCATATGGGAATCCTGTCTCAAGCAAATTTAACATTTAAAACGGCTCGAAAAGGTTAATATTCTTGGGGTTTTTGTTAAGATGAAGGGATACGGAAGACTATGGGATTGGGTTCCGGGCATTTTCAATATTATGGATTGGGAAATGGTGTTGATTTCAATATGGAAGTTATTTTATTGAGTGTTTTATAAGTAGTAGAGTTGGAGAAAAGGAGGTTGTCGTGTTGGCTTTCGGTAAATATTTGACGAATTTTGACGAATATCAATTATTGAATGATAATGGAGGTATTCAGGTATCTACAATTTATAGACAACTGACATTTAAACCAAAAGATGGCAAGTGGTAATATTATAAACAATTATTATTAACCCTTTTCGTTAATTATATTTATCTTTGCAGTGGAAATAAGTTTTAAAACCAAAAAACTTGAAAAGCAGTTAACTGATCCAAAAGAGATGTCTAAGTCTTTTGGACAGTTAGGTCGTAAAGTAAATCAACGACTTAAAGACTTAACAGATGCAGACAATTTAGCGATTATGAGAACCATTCCGGCTGCAAGATGTCACGAATTATCAGGCAACCACAAAGGCGAATTAGCGGTTGATGTTTCTGGTAATTACAGAATGATTTTTGAGCCGAAACACAACCCAATACCTAAAAAAAAAGATGGCGGATTGCTCTGGGAAGAAGTAACAAGCATTCAGATAAATGATATTGAAGATTACCATTAAATAAACAGAATTAAATTTGAAGACATGGCAACGGCACTTGAAATAGCAAAGTCATTACTTTCTCCACCTGGAGATACTATACAGGAGCATATTGATTTTATTGGTATGAGCCAAGCAGAACTTGCTGAAAGAATGGGCAGGCCAAAAGAAAAGATCAATGATGTAATAAAGGGACGGGAGCCAATTACAACTGCAACCGCTTTTCAATTAGAAAAAGTTTTAGGTATCACTGCTAGTTTTTGGCTTAACAGAGAAAAAACGTATAGAAAAGAACTATATGAGCTTGAACAAAAAGAAGAATTGGAAAAAGAAATTGACTGGTTAAGTGAGTTCCCGGTAAATGAAATGCGTAAATTTGGGTGGTTACCGGATACCAAAGAAAAACATGTTTTAGTTGACAGTTTACTGAAATTCTTTTGTGTAGCATCAACAGATGAATGGAAAAGAATTTATGTTGATGAAGAGGTTTCAGTAGCTTTTAGAGTTTCGCTTGCACAAACGCAAAGTCCACACGCTATTTCGGCTTGGTTAAGAATGGGTGAAATACAATCAAAGGATATTGCAATTTCCGAATTTGATAAAAAGAAATTCAAAGAAGCATTATCTGAAATTAAAGAGTTGGCTTTTTTGATGCCTGATGACTTCACACAACAATTAAAAAGTATTTGTGCAAAATGCGGTGTTGCAGTTGTTTTCACTCAAAACCTGCCCAAAGCACCAATAAGTGGGGCAACTCGTTGGTTTCACAACAAACCAATAATTCAACTCTCAGGTAGATTCAAAAGCAACGATCATTTTTGGTTTACATTATTGCATGAAGCAGCACATATTATTTTGCATGGTAAAAAAGATATTTTCTTGGAAAACGTGAAAGGGACTGAAGTAGACCAGGAAAAAGAAGAGGAAGCAAATGTTTTCGCAGCAAAGTTTTTATTAACTGATAGCGAGTTGCAAGAAATAATAAACGCAGCTCCACTGACAGAAGAAATGATTCACGAATTTGCTGAAAAATTCAGAACGCCTTCCGGAGTTATTATTGGTAGATTGCAGTTCTTAAAATTAATTCCTTTTTCAATGGGTAATGGTTTTCGTCAAAAAATAGATTTATTTAATTTAAGAGGAAATCTTCTAAATTCCATCAATAAGTAGTTCATATGCTTGGTTTTCAATAGTATACATACTTATCAACACAGTATTTTTCTAAACAATCGATTTTAAACTTTTATATCATCAATATACATTATATATTGTCCGAAAATTCAAAATAAAAAAGCTCTTCCATGGAAATGACAATCGAAAAACTTCAATTGAAGGTAGAAAATCAATCAAAGTTGCTAAAGGAACTAACGAACGAAAACGAGGAGTTGTTCCATCAGTATAACCATTTGATGATCCGTAATGGAAAAATGTTGAAACGTGTAGACGATCTCCAGAAAATCATCGACGATTTGCATGTTCGCATTGAGGAATTGCAGTTGATCAATGGCAATATGATGCAGATAAATGATCGGTTGAGAACGAGAAGTGATAGCCGTTTTACGGTGAATAACAGTCAGCCGGTTCATCAGGAGTCGTCAGCGATGATTAATAATGCTTTGCTGGATTTCGACATGGATGCTCTTTTCGAAAGATGGAAGAGTTTCCCCGGACAAATTGCCCAGAATGGTCCGAATTTGAAAAAGCAGATTCTGATGCTTTTCCATCTTTATAATACTGCTGCTTTGAAAGCAAATGAACTCTTCAATTTAGCAGGAGTGGGCGGTGTTACCGGCGCCCGTTATGTTGCAACATTAAAAAAATACGGATTGATTCGGTACACAGGTGCTCGTAAAAAAGGTCATTATGAAATCACTTCTGCGGGAGTTTCATTCATAGAAAATACCGGTCATGCACCAACTTCTTCTTCGGAAAGTCATTTTGTGCAACCGGAACGTCACATGGAAACAGTCGATAATCCATTGCCGAAAAACAAATTCAGTCAAAATTCTGTGCTGTCGAACCACGACGACCTGTAGTAAAATATTGGTTTATTGATTATTAATAATTATGAATTGATTATTTAAATTTTAATTTGATTGTCAAAAGTCAGATTCGAACTTCACAAATCAATTCTATTTTCATACCCCATTATCATGGAACTTCTCAGTCCCGGCAATTTTCCGGATTACGAATTAATCGATTGCGGAAATTTTGAAAAGCTGGAACGCTTTGGAAAATACGTAACCATACGCCCGGAACCACAAGCACTTTGGGACCCGATTCTCCCGGAAAAAGAATGGCAGAAAAGAGCGCAGATGAAATTTTTTCCGCGTTCATCCTCAGCAGGTGATTGGGAAAAAAAACGTGATGGCGTGGATCGTTGGAATGTGGAATATCCCATTGCAAATGGACCAAGCATCAAGTTTCGTTTGGCGTTGACTTCCTTCAAACATGTGGGAATTTTTCCGGAGCAAGCTGTAAACTGGGACTACATTTACAAGAGTATCAAAAGCATGAAAACCGCTCAGCCAAAAGTGCTGAATCTTTTTGCTTATACAGGCGGCGCATCTCTAGCGGCGAAAGCGGCGGGTGCGGATACTATTCATCTCGATTCTATCAAGCAAGTGGTGAGTTGGGCGAATGATAACATGGAACTGAGTAATCTCAAAGACATCCGTTGGATTGTAGAAGATGCCATGGCTTTTGTGAAAAAGGAAGTCAAGCGTGGGAAAAAATACAATGGAATTATTCTCGATCCACCTGCTTATGGTCATGGTACAGAAGGTCAGAAATGGAAATTGGAAGAGATGATTAATGAAATGATGCATCTGGTATTTGAACTTCTTGATGAGGAAGAACGTTTTTTGATTCTCAATACTTATTCACTCGGTTTTTCTTCTCTCGTTGTGGAAAATATGCTACGAGATT
>CAYHCU010000044.1:0-6847 GCA_964355035.1 uncultured Flavobacteriales bacterium
ACGATCTCGCCGAGTAATTTCAGAGTGACAGGATGGAATGGTTCGATGTGGAAGGATTTAGGAAATGCAAGTACTTCCGGGGATAGCATTCAAGGGACTGTACAGTCGTTGGATAGTTTGAATACAATTAGTGTTGTGACGCTGGCGTTTAAGAAATGTTCGGCTTTTAGGGTGACACAATCACATTACAATGTTCAATGCAAAGGGGGATCGGATGGATCTGCTTTTGTTCAAGCAAAAGGAGGTACAGCTGAATATAATTTCCTTTGGATGGGAGGATTAGGAGCAAATTCTTTTGCAAATAATTTAAGTGCAGGCGGACACGTTTTTCAGATTTCTGATTCAAGGGGTTGTACCATTTCCGATAATGTAATAATTACAGAGCCTGATAGTTTAATCGTTACATACATTTCGACTTCGTCAAGATGTGGAGATTCAACGGGATCAATAGAAATTAATCCTTTAGGGGGAACGGGAAATTTTAAATTTTATTGGCAGTTTAATAAATCAAGTTTAAATTTTCTTGCAAATATTCCATCTGGTCAATATTCCGTTCTTGTAAGTGATAGTAATGGTTGCCGGACAAGGGAAGATGTTTTTATTCAAGATGGTGATGGACCAGGTTTAAATATTTTAAATCAAACAAATATTGATTGTTACGGTAGAGATACAGGATTTGTTGAAATTGAAGGAGCAGATGGAAATGGACCGTTTAATTATAAATGGATAAATTCAAATCTTGATACATTTTCAACAAAGTACTTCTTTCATTCGGGAATCTACCCTGTTCAAATAACGAATATCTACAACTGCATTTCTTTTGATACAGTTGTAATTACACAACCAGATGCATTTGGAGTAACTTTTCAGGTAACAAACACTCCTTGTGGAAGTAGTACTGGCGAAATTGTAGCAACGCCATATGGTGGTGTTAATCCGTACTCTTATTTTTGGGTAAATTATACCGATACGGATTCAATCATTTCAAATTTGAGTCCTGGATTGGATACATTATATGTTACGGATGCGAATAGTTGTTCCATTACTAAAAAAGTGGAAGTTTTGAGTTCGTCAGGTTTTATTGTTACCTCCGAAGTAATTTCGAATGTTACCTGTTTTCCTGATAGTGGTGGAAGTGCAAGAGTTAGTGTCACCGGAGGGACGGCACCATTTATTTATAATTGGTCACCTATGGGTGGGAATTCAGATACTGCGCTTTCTTTGATGCCTGGGAATTATAATGTTTCTGTAATTGATGCAAATGGGTGCAAACAAAAGTCAAGCCTTGAGATTTCTGGTAATCCTAAAATACTTGCCAACCTTTATCCTCAAAGTCCATCCAACCAATGGAGTTCTAACGGAGAAATTATTAGCTTTCCAACAGGAGGAAATGCGCCTTACCAATATTTATGGAGTGATTCATCCACAAGTAATTTAATCAGCAACTTGCCAATTGGAAAATACTCTGTAAGAATAACTGATTTAAATGGGTGCCAAATAATTCAATCAATTGATCTTGTTGCTGGCACTGTTAATTGTTTTAGTTGTAATCCGATTCATCAAGATTGCACTCCTTTTTATATTGGACCTTCACCATGTTTAACGTGTACCACTCCATTAAATCTAAATATTGAAGACTTTGGAGCAGATGGGTCTGATAATATTTCTGATGAGTGCGCATTTGAAGAAGCGGCTAATTACCTATCTCTTTCTAACCCTAATGTTTCAAAAACTTTAAACATTCCAAGCGGCATTTATTATGTAGGTTATCAAGAAGAAAGTGCAAATCCACATTGGTTAAAATTAGGGGCAACAGTCTTTTGTCTTGAAGGAATAAATAATTTAGCGATCTCTGGCGATCCCTTAAATCCAAAACCAATTATCCGGCTTAATGAATGCATGAGATATGGGGCTTTTATTGAAAATGAGGCTACAAATTCAAATGACAGATTTTTAAGTGACTTTCCTGGCAGGCTTATTCATTGTATTGTAAATGGAAATACTGTAACAACAAATGATAATATATCATGGATGAATGTTGATGATATTATTTATGACTCAGATCCGAATAATGTATTTTTACATGGACCTTCTTATACACCTATTTTTATGGGAACATATATAGATCAAATAATATCAGGGACAGAATTTACAATTATTGACGCGCCATATTTTAATGGGGATTTCGATCTCCGAGTTCAGACCGGATGCAAAGTTGTGCCTACTGTTTACAGTAATATTGCATCAGTAGGGCAGATGTTTCATTTTAGAGAATGTAATAATATAACAATTAATTATTTGGAGTTAGATGGGAATATTGACAATGTAGTGATTGGAGGAGGTTATTATAATGACGGGATTCAAGTTGATTATGATGGAATATTTACAAATGCTTGCAACAATTTTACAATAAGTGAAGTTGATATTCATCATTTTGGTCATGATGGGATTTGGATAAATTATATGTCAGATATTTCATGTCCTCCAGGTCCACAAAGTAATTTTTTTATGAATTTCAATATTTTAAATTCTACCTCTAGATTTAATGGAAGAAATGCACTGAGTTGGACAGGAGGAAGGGGATTAACTGTAATGGGGTCTGATTTCAGTTATTCAGGTCAAAGCAGAATGATTAGTCAACCGGGTGCAGGAATGGATATTGAGTATGAGCTAAGCAACAATCCAAATTCTGAGGGATATTTCGAAAACACAACTTTTAGATACAACAAAAATCATGGTGTGATTTGCGATGCAAATAATGGTGGAGTTGCTCATATTAGTCGAGATTATGAATTTTTTAATTGCACATTCATTGGTTCAGAAAATGGAGCTGCTGTATGGCCAAATTCAAGAAATTTTCTTTTCAGAGGAGTATGCGATTTTTATGGTAAAGTTTGGAATCCATTTCCGGTTATTGCAGCTTCTAATACCGATCCAATTTATTTTGACAATACAAAATTCCAAGATTGCAATTTTAACGAAGAATTAAACGAACTTGACCCTAATGTTCCAACACAATTTTCCGGCTGGCATTATTTCTCTTTTACACCTGAAGAAACAGAGGTTCTTTTAGGCAATAGGGTTGTTAGGACCTACTGTGGTTCTAATGGAATGAACACCGGTATTGGACACCAAGCAATGGTCGATTTTTATAATAGCTCGAGAGTTGAATTAACAAGATGTAATTTTTATACAAATCTAACATCAAAATTATTGTTTCTCGGTTTAGGAGTTTCACTAAATTCATTAAATTATAATGAAATGACAGATTGTTTTTTTGAAAGTAGAGGTTTAAATTTTGTTGTCCCTGATGCAAATGATGAGTGTACTTGTGATCCTTTAATATCCGCAATTAGAAACACAAATTTATTTGGAATCAATCGGTGTCATTACATTTTTCCTGTGCGACCTGATCCTTCCGGAATAATTCCTAATCCTTGTGGAGTTGTACCTTGGAATTATATGGCATATACTGATTGGACATTTGTACAAGGGGGCGGAAATTTTGATCAACCTGATCCACTAGGATTTGGAGTATTTTGGGATGCTGCTGCATCTTCATCTGGTCTACTATGCGGAAAATTTATAGATTTAGTTGATCAAAATTCTGCTATGCCGTTATATTCAACTCCTTGTCAAGATATACCAATTGGATTTCCGACGGAATGTTCGCAAAGTCAAAGACCTGCTCGCTTGTCAAAAAAATCGAACGAAAGTCAGGGTATAATTTCATTCCCTAACCCTGTAAAAAATGATTTGTTTTTACAAAAATTAGAAATCGGAAGCGAGTATTATATCAGTGATTTGTTAGGAAATTTGATAATTAGAGGCATTGTTTCTTCAGAACAATTGCATGTTGATTTATCTTTACTAAGCCCTGGCGTTTACTTGTTTTCCACATCAATGTCAACACCCAAAAAAATAATTAAGCAATGAGGGAAAAACTAATATTGTTTTTATTGCTATTCAATTGTAGTTTAACTTGTAAGGCACAATCAATGCAATGGCAACGAGCATTTGGAGGTAGTGGTGACGATATAGGAAATTCAGTAATTTGTTTAGATAGTGGTGAACTGGTAGTTTGTGGCTTATCCGCATCAAATGATGGCGACATTTATTTTCATAACATTCCTTATGTTTTAAATGATGTCTTGGTTTTGAAATCTGATTCAAACGGGAATATTTATTGGAACAATTGTTATGGCGGAACTTCAGGAGATGATGGAATACAAATAATTCCAACGAAGGAAAGCAATTTTTTCATTGGAGCTAATACCAATTCTACTAATGGAGATGTAACAGGCATACATAATCATGGACAAGATTTTTGGTTAGCAAAATTGAATTCTCAGAATTTAATTATTTGGGAAAATTGTTTTGGGAGTTTTAATCAGGAATATATACACTCAGTAATTCAAACAAAAGATTCCGGTTTTGTTGCTCTTGGCGAGACTTATGGAAACGATGGAGATGTAAATGGTAATCATGGATTAGGCCACACAGACATTTGGGTAGTTAAAGTTGATAAAAATGGTACGTTGCTTTGGCAGGTTTGTCTTGGAAGTTGGACATTTGATGCAGCAGGTTCATTGGTGGAAACTTCTGATAATGGAATATTAGTTGTAGGTAGCGCAATTACTGGACAAGGTGGGAGCGTTCAGTGTAGTAGTTCGATTTTGGGAGAAAATGTTTGGATTGTCAAACTTGATTCGTCAGGCAATCAATTATGGGATAGGTGTTACGGAGGTTTAGCTAATGACGAGGGTGAAAAAGTTGTTTTATCTCCAAATGGAGGGTATTATGTGCTTGGTTATGCTTCAAGTGGCACTGGGGATGTCTCAGGATATATAGGAACTGTTGATTTTTGGTTGTTACGATTAGATGATTCAGGAAATTTATTATGGCAAAAGTGTTTTGGTGGAACTGGATTTGATATACCACATTCAATAGCACTAGCTCCAAATGGTGACATAATTATGTGTGGCTCAACAGATAGTTTTGATGGACAGGCTGCTTCAAATCATGGCGGTGATGATGTTTTTATTGTTAGAGCCGATTCATCTGGAAATTATCTTTGGAGTCATTGTTATGGAGGAAGTGACTCGGATATTGGATATTCAGTAGCTGTTGCAACTGATGGAAGCCCAATATTTACAGGATTTACGGAATCAAATGATGGCGATGTTTCAGGAAATCATGGTGGACGTGATTTGTGGTTAGTGAAATTAAATGAAATACCCATTTCAATATATGAAATTGAGAATCCAATTTCTGAATTGAAAGTGTCAATTGTAAATAATCAGTTAAATATAGTTATTCAATCTGCAATTAGTGATACTTACAAATTAGTTTTGTATGATTTAGATGGAAAAGAATTAATGGAGAGATCGTGTATATGTAATAAAGGCATTAACAAATATTCTTTTGAGGTTAACCTGAAATCTGGTTTTAAAATACTTCAGATACAAGGCACTAATTCAAACAGAACTATTAAGTTTTTTGTTGATTAACCGTATGCCTGTGGTAAGGAGAGATGATTTTTTATTGAAGTACAATAAAAACATACTTCTTTTCTTCTTGTTATTTATTTTGAATTTGTATTTAATAAAGGCCAGGCCCCCAGCTATCCAATGGCAAAAAACATTTGGCGGAACGGATGATGAAGTCGGAAATGAAATACATATTTCAAGCATTGGGAATTATTTAATTTTTGGAAGCGCAGGTTCACAAAATGGTGATGTACATGGAAATCATTCTTTGGGATTTGATGCATGGTTGATAGAAGTTGACTCAGCCAGCAACTTATTAACGCAGAAATGTTATGAAGGAATTGATGTTGTTTACTGATTAAACGCAGGGTTTCGGAAAGATTGAATAGGAAAAGGTTGGATTTAGATGAAAGTGGAATTTCTCCTTTTGTTTATAGAAATTACCCCACCTCACCCCTTAAAAAAATTCTGCGTATTCGCTTGAGCAATACACGTTACCACAATATCATTTAAAACCACATGAGGAGGGCGCGTAGCGGCAAAGAAAGCGATGTCGGCAATGTCTTCTCCTCTCAATGGTTCGTAGCCCTGATACATTTTTTGGGCTTTTTCGGCATCACCATGAAATCGTACGAGAGAAAATTCGGTTTCCGCAGCGCCGGGATCTATTGAAGTCACTTTTATTCCGTGTTCCAGCATGTCAATGCGCATGCTTTTGGTAATGGCATCAACAGCAAATTTTGTAGCGCAATAAACATTTCCTTTTGGATAAACTTCTTTGCCCGCAATCGAACTCAGATTGATGATATGTCCGCTGCCATTGGCTATCATCAAGGGTATGATCAATCTCGAAACATACAACAAGCCTTTTACATTGGTGTCTATCATCAAGTCCCAATCATCCGTATTGCCATCCTGAATGTTCGAAAGTCCCGCTGCCAATCCGGCATTGTTTACTAACACATCAATTTTTTTAAAGTCATGTGGCAAAGATTGGATAGCATTTTTTGCTGCTTCTTTATCTTTTACATCAAAAGGAAGTGTCACAACCTTTGAACCAAACTGTTCTTTTAATTCGATTTCTATCTGCCTCAACCGCTCCTCCCTGCGACCGGTTAATATTAATTGATATCCATGCTCAGCAAATTTATATGCTATCGCTTTCCCAAATCCTGATGTCGCGCCGGTGATGAAGATTGTTTTCATTTTTCTTTTTGGTGAGTGGTGAGTTGTTAGTGGTAAGTAGAGAGCTTTGTTGTAAGCGTTTGCTAATATTTATTTTGTGAGTGGTGAGTGGTTAGTGGTAAGTTTAGCTTTGTTGTTAGTGTTTACTATTAGTTAATAACTTTTAGTTTATT
>CAYHCU010000044.1:6947-15774 GCA_964355035.1 uncultured Flavobacteriales bacterium
CCAACCACTTACCACTCACCACTCACCACCATTCAACTTACTATTCCTATAACTAAACCCAAAATAAATAATCAACCCAACTACCAGCCAGATTGAAAATCCAATCCAGTTTTTGATTCCTAATTCGCTCATCATGTATAAGCAGCTTAGTAGTCCGAGAACAGGAATGAGTGAAAGATTATGTTTGTAGGCAAGATAGGTCAGATACAGACAGGAAATTAAAAATATCCATGTTGGTATTTTGTGCTTGAATACATTCCAACCTGTATCGAATTTCTTTTCAGTAGGAATGGGCAAAGCACTCAATGTAGCTTCATACTGATTTGCATCCAATGATTTCAGGTAGGTATCCAATTCGGAGTTTGCTGCAATAAATTTATCGGTATTTGTCTGCAACATTTCAGTACGGATTAGACTCGCTTCTTGTGTTGTTAAACGTGACATCAGATCATCGACGCCAACTGTTACTGCATCATTTTTGAAAAAACGAATGGTGTTTTCTTTGTTGAATTGAATCAACAAACCGATTGATATAACAATCATAATCGGTAGAATATATTTCGAGTTTAAGTATGGAGTTTTGAATTTTCCCCTCGGAGCATCTTTCGTCATATCCAAACGCAATACACCGGCACATACAAGTACAAAAGCAAACAAGGTTCCAATGCTGCAAAGATCCGTTACCCATGTCAGATTCATAAACAAGGCCGGAATAGCGACAACAAAACCTGTAACTATTGTTGCAAAGGATGGTGTCTTATACTTTGGATGGATAGTGGAAAATTTTTTCGGCAACAAACCATCACGGCTCATGCTCATCCAGATTCTTGGTTGTCCTAATTGGAAAACGAGAAGCACACTTGCCATTGCTATCACTGCACTCACGCCAATAACTACCGAAATCCATTTCATATTCAATCGTTGAAAAACGAAAGCAAGGGGATCACCAACACCAAGTTCAGCGTAATTGACCATTCCTGTAAGCACTAATGCAATTGCAACATAAAGAATTGTGCAGATAATAATTGCCCACATCATTCCACGAGGTAAATCACGTTGTGGATTCTTGCATTCCTCTGCTGTTGTACTGATAGCATCAAAACCGATGTAAGCAAAGAAGACTGCTGAAACACCTTTTAACACACCGCCAATTCCATTTGGTAAAAATGGATGCCAGTTATCTGTATTAACATAAAAAGCTCCAAGAACAATAACCAAAAGCACAATAATAATTTTTACTATTACCATAGAGTTGGCAACATTTCTAGATTCTTTCATTCCACGATAAACCAACCATGTGATCAATACAATGATTAACAAAGCAGGAAGATCAGCAACGATATGCAGACCTAAAAATACAGGTGAATTGGACCAGGCAAGAAAGGCTTCTTTGATAGGAGCGTCTAAGTTCTCAAATGATTTACCGCTTGCCATTAATGCTTGTGCTACATGGTGTCCTTTGTTGGCAGTCAAAAAATCCATCGTCATCCATTCAGGTAAATGCAGGCCGCCACTTGCTAATAGCCCGGTAAAATAATCAGACCATGAAATTGCTACAGTAATATTTCCAATAGCATATTCCATAATCAATGCCCAGCCAATAATCCAGGCAATCAGTTCTCCAAAAGCAACGTAGCTATAAGTGTATGCACTACCGGATACAGGAACCATAGATGCAAATTCTGCATAAGCAAAAGCTGCAAAACTACAGGCAACTGCCGTAAAAATGAATAACAGCACTACGCCTGGTCCACCGCTGGCGCTTGCATTTCCTATGGTGCTGAAAATTCCTGCACCAATGATGGCAGCAATTCCAAATGCAGTAAGATCGCGAACTCCTAAGTGTCTTGAAAGTGAGCTGTGATCTCCTTCTCCTGCAGCAGCTTGTTCAAGTATTTTTGTGACTGATTTTTTTCTGAATAAATTCATAATATAATTTTATGATGAGCAGGGCGTTTTAAGAAATTCCCCCGTCAATAGTAATCATTTTTTTAGATTTTTTAGACCATGAAACCAGGACAAATCCTAAAAACGGTAGTGCCGGAATTTTGTATCTTACAATTGCACCTAACACAGGAGTCGTTAAACCAATAAGAACATATAAAGTAATAAGGAAAATGAGGGCTATCCATAAAAAACCTTTGTCGATTTGAAATGGTTTTTGGTAGTGAAAAATTGAAATTCCTGTCAGGATAAAAATAAAACAATTCTCCAACACTGAAAGCAAGACAAGAGGATTGCCATGAATGTCATTGAAAAATGGTCGAAAGTAGGTTGTAAAAAATGCATGTGGAGCATTTTTCAATATACTCCACGTGTCGTATCCTAGTCTAGGGATTTCAATTAAACTTTTACTTTCAACGGAAGCTGCATATCCATAGAAATTGAACTGTTTCCAATGCAACATGACTGCAAGATTATACTCCGGAAATACGTGGTAAAAGTTAAAAGCGAATATAAAAAACAGGAGGTAGGCAGCAACTATATAAGTAGCCGGTTTGGCTAGTTTCAATTTTGAAACTAGCCACCAGGTGACTAGTCCCGGAGCCAAGAGAATGATGATATAAAATTTTGTTATGCTTAGTAAGCCGATAGTAAGTACCAATGGAAGTAATCTTTTTTGTTGATTTGGATTTTTCAAATAAAAGTAGAAATGATAAATAAATGTCCCCATTCCAAAAAGCAAAAGCCCGTCTTTTAATAATCCTGATCCCCAAAAAAGTGTCGATGGAAATAGAAATGTCAATATTAAAAGCTCCTTTTTTCTTTCCGGGCATTCGTTTGCAAATACTTTGTACAGACAAAATAATCCGACGAAAGAGAGAAAGTTAAGGAAAACCACATGGATGTAATAGAAACCTAAAGAGAAAAAGTGAAAGACGGCGTTAAGCCTTATGATTGTTCTGTTGTCGTTAAACAAAAGATTTGTATTTAGCCAGGCATCCATTTGTAGGTAATAGGAGCGGAGTTCTTCTGCATCGGCATCAAAACCGGTCAACATTCTGAAAAAATCGTATGGGTGATTTGTTAAAGAACGGAATAGAATTGTACTATCATTAAAAAACTTAAACGTGTCAGTAGCTTTGGGATCTGTGTAATGATAGGTGTAAAGTAGTCCTAAAAATATCCCTGCAATAATTTTCAAAAGAAAAAGATAAATAGGCCAGTTAGTTGGTATACCATCCGATTTTAAAAAACTCCATTTTCGAATGATATATACAAAGGCGGCAATGTAGGCACAGGTTAAAATAATGTGCATTCTGTAGGTTTTCTTCTTATTTTACTTGAAAGAAAGAGAATTTATTTTGCTTCTGAAAGTTTTTCATTCCTTTTTGTAAAAGAGTAATTGTCTCTTATTGAACACACAAGCAAATACTTAAATTAAATTGGGCATTTTGTTGAAATATTTCGACTTAAAGTAGAGATAACTTTGGATAGATCGAAGCAAAAAACAAAGTAAAATCCTACCTTTGCGGAACTAACAAAAGAGTATTATGTCAGAAGTAATTGAACAAGTAGTTACCGTCGAATCCGCAAAGAAATTGGGCCTTTTACCCGAAGAATTTGAGAAAATAAAGGAATTTCTCGGACGCATTCCAAATTTTACGGAATTAAGTATTTATAGTGTAATGTGGAGTGAACATTGTTCCTATAAAAATTCCATCATCTGGTTAAAAACTCTTCCCAAAGATGGGCCGCATATGTTAGTCGCAGCGGGAGCTGAAAATGCCGGCTTAGTTTCAATTGGAGACGGCTTAGCTTGCGCTTTCAAAATAGAATCACATAATCATCCTTCTGCAATTGAACCTTATCAAGGTGCAGCAACAGGAGTAGGTGGAATCAACCGCGATATTTTCACTATGGGCGCTCGTCCGATTGCTCAACTCAATTCTCTTCGCTTTGGAAATCCGGAATTGGAAAAAACAAAGCGTCTTTTAAGAGGTGTAGTAAAAGGAATAGGAGACTATGGAAATGCTTTCGGTGTTCCTACTGTCGGTGGCGAATTATTTTTTGATGATTGTTACAATGTTAATCCGCTTGTGAATGCAATGTCAGCAGGAATTGTGGAAGAAGGTAAAACGGTTTCTGCCACATCTTATGGTATAGGTAATCCGGTTTTCATTGTCGGTTCAGCTACAGGAAAAGATGGAATTCATGGTGCAACATTTGCCAGCGGCGATCTTCACGAAGACTCTGCTGAAGATTTGCCTTCTGTTCAAGTTGGCGACCCATTTACTGAAAAATTGTTATTGGAAGCTTCTCTGGAAGTTATAAAAACAGGTGCTGTAATTGGTATGCAGGATATGGGAGCAGCGGGAATTATCTGCTCAACTTCTGAAATGTCGGCTAAAGGGAAGCATGGAATGAATATTTATCTGGATCGCGTTCCAACTCGCCAGAAGAATATGCAATCTTGGGAAATTTTACTCAGCGAATCGCAAGAACGAATGCTCGTTGTTGTAAAAAATGGAAGAGAAAAAGAAGTACTGAGTGTTTTCGATAAATGGGATTTGAATTGTGTTCAAATTGGTGAAGTAACATCCGGAACACAATTAAAGTTTTATATGAATGAAGAATTGATCGCAAATGTCCCTGCTGATTCGCTGGTTTTAGGAGGCGGTGCTCCTGTGTATGAAAGGGAATATTCTGTTCCTGCATATTTTTATGAGAACAAGCGTTTTCAAATTGATTCAATTGAAGAGCCGGAAGATTTACGGGAGGTAGCAGATATGTTATTGGCTCATCCGAATATTGCTTCTAAAAAATGGGTTTCTTCTCAGTATGATTCTATGGTTGGTACCGTAAACATGAGTACAAATGCTCCAAGTGATGCTGCTATTATTAATGTTCGTGGAACCGAAAAGGCAATTGCCCTCACAGTAGATTGTAATTCACGTTACGTTTATGCAGATCCGGAGATTGGATGTTCCATAGCGGTTGCAGAATCTGCTCGAAATATTGTTTGCAGTGGTGGCGAGCCATCAGCGATTACAAATTGCTTGAATTTTGGTAATCCGTATAACAAAGAAGTGTACTGGCAATTCGTTCAGGCTATCAAAGGCATGGGCAAGGCTTGTCGTAAGTTTCAAACTCCTGTCACCGGTGGAAATGTAAGTTTCTATAATCAATCATCTGATGAAGGTCCGGTTTTTCCGACACCAACGATTGGAATGTTAGGTATACTTGAAGATAAACGTAATCGCATGACGCTCGATTTCAAATATGCAGGTGACTATATTTTTATGATTGGTGAATCAAAGAATGATATTAATAGCTCAGAATATTTGTATTCTTTTCACGGAGTAAAAAAATCACCGGTTCCTTATTTCGATTTGGATGTGGAATACAAATTGCAAAATGTGATCAAATACCTGATTCGGAAAGATATGATAGAATCTGCTCATGATGTTTCTGACGGTGGATTATATATCACTTTGGCTGAATCCGCAATGCCACGAAACCTTGGGTTTGCTATTGAGACAGATTTTGATGTTCGTGCCGATGCTTTCTTATTCGGTGAAGCACAGAGTAGAGTAATTGTTTCTGTTCACCCTGACAAAATGGATGGCTTTGTAGACTTCCTTGCTACTGCTGATGTGGAATTTTCAAATCTTGGCTTGGTAACCGAAGGCGAAATTTTAATCGACGAACAATCCTTCGGAAATATTTCTGAGGCTAAAGCACTTTACGAAAATGCTTTGCCGAAAATGATGGCGAATTAGATAGTGATTAGTAAGTAGTGAGTGGAAAGTACTCACCACTCACCACTCACTATTCATTTTTCATTTTTCACTATTCATTATTCTCTATTCCACTACAAGCCTTTTGCAAACTTTTTCTCCGTCATTAACCAGATTCACAAAATATACTCCTGATGAAAGTTTGGTTAGTTCAATCTTTGCTTTCACTCCGCTGATAGTTCCGGTTTGAACAATTTTTCCATCGCGTGTAGTGATTTCAAATTTAGTTTGTTTTGCAGGATTGTTTTGAACAACAAATACATATTGTTTGGCAGGATTAGGAAATATTTCTACAAATGATTTTGCAGTTCCTTCAGAAATTCCGGATGCAGTTCCTGAAAATCCAAGATTGTCGAGGTAAACATAGCTTCCATCTGAAGGCGTTGCAGTAGATGCTCCACTGGCAGAAATATAAATTGATACAGAATCTGGTGTATCGTTACTAATGTAATCCAGCGGAAGAGTAAATGCTGTCCAACTACTCACTGTTCCCGGAAAATCAAGTGAAGTTCCTGAAATTAAATCCTGTGATTGAGTTGTTGTATTCCATTTAGTAAGCAAAATGATTATACTTCCCTGATCACCTGAAATTGGAACGTATTGCCAATTACCTGTAAAATTTGCCGGACGAGTAGTGAACGGAAATCCAACGACATAAGTCCCTGCGGTTCCATTGAATTCTCCACTTGTAAGTGTAGCTGGAATTACACCCATGCCAGATACAGTTCTCGAAGTTAATTTTACATATTTAGCCCCTGGATTTCCAGGTGTTCCTTCTTCACAAATTAATGTGCCTAACGTAGAAGATGCATAGTTTAGACTAAACCAATGGTCTGGGTCTGCATATAGTCCATTGTTCGTCCAATCTTCAAAGCCTCCATTTAGAATTTGTGCTGAAGCCTTCAAAGAAACAATACTGATTAATAATAGAAGGATTAGTTTAGTTTTCATGTTGCTTTATGTTTTTAGAATTAATAATTGCTAAAGGTTAGCTTCGACACAAACCTACAATTTCATGAAATGTATCGTGAAGCGTTTTTAAATAGTCTTTAATTTCAGTGTCACTTTTTTTATCCGCAATCATTTTTTCTAGTACAACTGTATTCTCTTTGAGTCTGCTAATAGCATCTTTTACTTTTGCATTATTTAAGTCTGCAGGAATTTTTGATTCGGCAAGAGCAGTTGCTTTTTCTTTCATTTCAGTAGCACGGCTTTTAATAGGCTCTAAGTTCCCGTCTTCACTAGGATGGAAAGTCTGTGACATGACTCCATGGAACGCTTTTAATGCAGGCCATGATTCCATGTTAAATTCTTTTTTCTCTTGAGCGAAGCTTGAAGTTCCAATAAGAACCAGTAATAATAATGAGGCAATTGTTTTCATTTATTTTTTGATTTAGAATTATTAAATATTATTTTTTGATTTTTTCATCTTTTGAATTCCTGTTTGCTATTAAGAGCATATGAAGTTCCAATTCAGAATTAAAATTAGTGTGATATTTATCCCAAAGGTGGATGAAAAACAGAAGAGGAGTGTTGATTGGTTTTACTTTCTATGTAAAGAAAGTCAAATGATAAAATTTGAGTAATTTCTGTCAGTTTATTTTCTACTGTAGATTCAAAAAATTGTACAGCGTCGTTTTGATCTTTTGCCGAATTGCCTGAAGCGTCATCTTTTTTCTCTTCCTTCTGCAATTCTTTCATCAAATGACATTTCCCTCTACAATGACTTTTTCTATTATTTCGATTTACACAAAGGTTTTTGGCAATAAAGTCTTTATTAATTTCGTACGCTGAAATTGTAATAATACTCCCAAAAACCTGTAATGAAAAGGCAACAAAAAGGAGGTATGCGGCGAGGGTTTTCACTTTGTGAAGATTGTCACAAAAGTATAGAAATTATCGATTCATTAACTTAAATCTACCTGTATAATTCTACTACAAGCTTGTGCTTTTCCAAGAAATGATAGGCTTTTGGATAGTTTTTCTTCAAAATTTGACGATATTTGGTCAGCGTTTGGAAAATTCCAGCATAAATAAATCACTTTTTCAACTTCGCTCTTTCCTCTTCATGAGCAATAAAATCTCTTACTTTATCGGTGTCCAGCCTTTTTGCGATGATATGTTTATTCTCATCTAGTAAATATATCACCGGAGTAGAGTAGATGTCGTAGTAGCTTCTGAAATTCGTATTGTTGTAAAGATCAGAAACGTTTATCCATTTTAATTTATTATCGCGGATGAATTTTTTCCATAACTCAATGTCTGATTCAATTCCAACAGAGAAGACTTCAATGTTTTTGGAAACTTTTACGCTGTCATAATATTGCGAAAGTTTTGGGATTTCTGTTTTGCAATGACTGCAAGTTGGATCCCAGAAAACGAGGATAGTATATTTTGCTTTTACATCATACAAGTTATGCATTTTTAATGCTGTATCCGGCATGTGTATATCATAAGCAGGTACGCCTAAAATATTAGGTTTGATTTTCATTACACGCTCGTGAATTTTTGCTTGTAAGGCAGAATCAGCCCAGAATGCTTCTTTCGATAAGTAGTATTTTTCAGCGATATGAACAAATACTTTATCGTAACCCATAATATTTGAAGTCTCATAAAAATTAGCAAGAGTGGCTACACAATATTTAAATACTTCTTTGTTTGCTCTTGCTTTAATAATGATGGTGTCTATCGATTGAATAATAGAGTCGGGCAGAGGAACAGTAAGTTGTTGAGTGTATGTTTTAATTTTACTCTGTAATATCGGACTACGTAATAATCTCTCATCAGCAAAGTCGATATTATCTAACAAATGTAATTTGAAATATCGAAATTGAAAACTGGAATCTGTGATGTTGCCTTTGTAGTCTCTAGTAGGTTCCGGAACTTCAGGTTCCGACATTGTCTTAATAATTTTCGCCATGAAAGTATTCGGGTAATCTGAAATCATTTTCATTCGATATTCTTTCACTTCTTTATCTGCGCCATTAAGTTTTTTCCTTAGAACTTCAACAGAATCTTTATTTTCCTTATTCGCATCTAATCTTGCTTTTGTATGTTGTGTTTCTTTTGATTTTGCAATAATAAAT
>CAYHCU010000045.1:0-15580 GCA_964355035.1 uncultured Flavobacteriales bacterium
ATCAAACAAGAAAATAATGATTTTTTTTATGGTTTGAATTGCAAAATCCAGAAACGATGATTTATTTGAACCGATACTAAAGACCTGACAATCAGCTTTTGCAATGATGAACTGATAATATCAAAAGGAATTTTAATTCGTAATTTAAGACTTTAAAAAACACAAACAAACCCTACTCTAAGAGGGAAACTAAAACAGTCTTAAGGACGAATCGACCTAATAAATTCAGGAATTCTTTCCATTGCATTTTCTGTATCCAGAAATTTCACAAAAGCACTTCCAACAATTGCACCCCGGGTGTATTCAGCAGCTTTATTAAAACTCTTTACATCAGAAATACCAAATCCTATCATGGTAGGATTTTTAAGTTTCATATCCCTGATACGCGAAAAGTAAGCATCTGCTTCGTTTGAAACAGTCAGATTTTTTCCCGTAGTGGAAGAGGAAGAAAGAAGGTAAATAAATCCATTACTAAGTTCATCAATTTTCCTGATGCGTTCGTCTGAAGTTTGTGGGGTAACCAGAAATATATTGCTCAGATTGTTTTTAATAAAATTATCCTTGTAGAGGTTCTCGTATTCATACATTGGAAGATCAGGTACGATTACCCCATCCACTCCTACCTCCGCACAGGAATCACAAAAATTCGCAACGCCATATTGCAGCACCGGATTTACATAACCCATTAACAAGACCGGGATAGATACACGTTTACGCAAATCTTTAAGTTGTTGAAAAAGAACTTTCAGATTCATACCATTTTGAAGTGCCTCATGCGAACTGTGCTGAATCACAGGACCATCGGCTAAAGGATCCGAATAAGGAAATCCAATCTCCATAAAATCTGCACCGGCCTTTTCTATGGCTTCGGCAATATCCAATGTGCTGTCCAACTTAGGATAACCTGCGGTAAAGTATAGTGATAAAAGTGGTTCCTTTTTATCCTGAAATAATTTATTAAGTCTGTTCATGAGCATTCTTGTGTAAAAAACTCCGAATTTTTCATCCGGCATGGCAAGAGGTTATTAAAATTATAAATTAAAATATTTCATGTAAGTATCCAGATCCTTATCTCCGCGACCAGACAAGCAAATCACAACAGATTCTTTTCCGGTAAAAACCATCTTTTCCAGATGTGCGAATGCATGAGCACTTTCAATTGCGGGAATGATTCCTTCCAGTTCAGCACAAAGTCTCCCAGCCATCATTGCCTCTTCATCAGTTACGCTGACATATTCACAGCGGTTTTTCTTAAATAAATGGGCATGCTGTGGTCCGATACCCGGATAATCAAGTCCGGCAGAAATAGAATAAGGCTCAACAACCTGTCCATCTTCTGTCTGCATTAATAATGAACGACTACCATGCAATACCCCCTCTTTGCCCAGGGCAGTTGTTGCGGCCGACTCCCCACTATTGACTCCCAGTCCTGCAGCTTCAACTGCAATCAGTCTGACGTCCTCGTCATCCAAAAAATGATAGAACATGCCCATTGCATTACTACCCCCTCCAACGCAAGCCATTACGATATCCGGATTTTCAGATCCGGTTCGCTCCATAAGCTGAAACTTTGTTTCCTCAGAAATGATGGATTGAAAACGGGAAACCATATCGGGATAAGGGTGCGGACCAACTACTGATCCAATAATGTAATGGGTATCTACAGGATTATTAATCCAGTCGCGCATCGCTTCATTGGTTGCATCTTTCAGGGTTTTACTTCCGGAAGTTGCAGGAACAACTTTTGCGCCCATCAACTTCATTCTGGCAACATTCGGGGCTTGTCGGGCAATATCGATCTCACCCATGTAAACCACACATTCCAGACCCTTTAAAGCACAAACTGTTGCAGTTGCAACGCCGTGCTGCCCGGCACCTGTTTCGGCAATAATTCTCTTTTTACCCAATCTTTCAGCCAGCAGAATCTGTCCGATTGTATTATTGATCTTATGTGCACCTGTATGATTTAAATCCTCTCTTTTCAGATAGATTGTAGTTCCATATTTTGCAGATAAACGTTCTGCATGAAACAGTGGCGAAGGCCTGCCGACATAATCTCTCATAAGCATCTGAAATTCATCCTGAAAACCAGGCTCATAAATGATATCCAGATATCGCGTGCGAAGCTCTTCTACATTCGGGTAAAGCATCTCTGGGATATATGCACCGCCAAAGTCACCAAAGTAACCTTCATTATTCACACCCCATTTTACCGAACTCTTTATAAATTCTCTGTTCATATAGTTTAATTGTTCTTTTTCAGGATATTTTGCTTGCTCTGATCAATTGAAAGGCTGATCTTAAACTTTCAATATTCTTTAAACCCGGCTCTGTTTCAAACCTGCTATTCAGATCAAGGGCATAGATTTTTTTTGTTTTTAAATTAAATAAACTATCGATATTATCTGGACTTAAACCACCACTTAGAAAAAACTGCTTTTCTCCATCATACTCATCCAGTACCGACCAATCAAAGGCAATACCTGAACCGCCATGTTCTGAGGTTTTTGTGTCAAATAAAAAGTAATCCACCACCTCACTATAAGCTTCGAGTCTTGAAAAATCAAATTCCGAATCGATTCCAAAAGCCTTGATCAATTCAATAGGTTTGGCTGGCAGACTTTCCTTAAGCTTTGCCTTCAAACTTTTGCAATAGTCCGCCGACTCTGCTCCATGAAGTTGTACCGCACTTAAACCATAGTCGAACACCTTCTGAATGACCTCTTGCTCCTGTTCATCTACAAATACTCCGGTCAAACTAATTGACGCAGGTAATGAACTGAGGATACTTTTATCCGGATCTGCTGCATAACGATTCGATTGAGGATAAAAAATCAAACCCATATAGTCGGGCTGCATTTTGGCAAGGCTAAGTATATTTTGCGGATCTCTCATTCCGCAAACTTTAATTTTCATGACAGCAAGCGTTTAAAACTCCTTAATGCCATTCCACTGTTCAAAGATTCCTCTGCCTCATAAAAGCAATCTGCGAAAGATTTTTCAGGTTTTATTGTTCGGATTGCTACTGCTGCATTGCATAGCACCACATTATTTTGCTCTGTACTACCATCGCCATCAAGCACCGCTTTAAAAATTTCTGCTGATTCCTGAACCGTACTTCCCCCTCCTATTTTCGATGGATCAATTTTCTCAAAACCCATATCAGAAATTGAATGAATATGCTCTCCAGCAGGAGAAAAAGTTTTAAAATCGCAGGTTAAGGAAATTTCATCATAACCTTCCAGAGCATGTACGATAGTATACCCAGTTTTGGATTTCTGATAGAGGTAAGCATACAATCGGGCAAGTTCCAGACTAAATACGCCAACCATTTGATACTTTGGCCGCGCTGGATTTACCAATGGTCCAAGCATATTGAAGAACGTTTTAATACCCAATTCTTTGCGAATAGGCGCAACTGTTTTCATTGCGGCATGAAAAAGCGGGGCATGTAAAAAACAGATCCCAGCATCATCCAGACTTTTTTTCAGGTGATCAATATCATTTCTGAATTTATAACCCAGATACTCCATTACATTTGAAGAACCACAACCAGAAGATACTCCGTAATTTCCATGCTTTGAAACCTTATAACCTGCACCTGCAACCACAAATGAAGCCAGGGTGGAAATATTAAAAGTATCCTTACCATCACCCCCTGTACCACAGAGATCAATGAGTTCATACTCACTCAGATCAGTTTTAAGGCAGAGTTCAAGCATCCCATCCCTAAATCCCTCAAGCTCTTCAACGGTAATGCTGCGCATGCAATAAGCAGCCATAAATGCAGCCATTTGGGACGGATTATACATTCCGAGTGTAATGTTCGTGAGTATTTCCTTCGACTCTTCCCGACTGAATGTTTTGTGTTCAAATAGGTGATTTAGTATCTTCTTCATAGATGTAAAAGGTATTCGTATTCTTTTTAGGCATTCAATTTTGTTCTTCTTATTCTTAATTTTGGCAAATCCAATCGAATTTCATAAAAAAAGGGTTGCCTTGTGGCAACCCTTGGTAAATAATTCTTTATGTAGAAAATTACATACCCCCGGTGATTGCCAAATGTTCTTCCATTTGCCACCACAAGATCGTATATATTGTATTCTTGCTCATCTTCATAACAAAGATGAATAAACTTTTCCTTAGCACCAAAACTTTAAAGTATTTTTAACGATATGAAAGCAACAAGAAGATCGAGACGGTTATTGCAAACTAAAATCTATCTCGGCAGAGCGGCTCTTATTTTATTGGGTGTCGGACTCGCATCCTTCGGATTAAAGAGCTTTCTGCTTCCAAATCATTTTATTGACGGAGGAATTACAGGTATTTCACTTTTAACTTATCAGTTAACAGGAATTCCGGTTTCTATTTGGATCATCGTTTTTAATGCTCCTTTTATAATAATGGGCGCACAACAGATCAGTAAAAATTTTGCTATCAAAACATCTATTGCGATACTTACCCTTGCTGCAGTAATCTATTTTATTGATTTTCCGGTTATAACCGATGATAAATTACTAATATCCATATTTGGAGGCTTTTTTCTCGGATCAGGTATCGGGCTTGCAATTAGAGGTGGTTGTGTGATTGACGGCACAGAGATACTCGCCGTTTATATCAACCGTAAAAGCATTTTGAGCATGGGCGATATCATTTTGATAATTAACGTCCTTATTTTCATTGTTGCGGCTTTCATTCTGAATATTGAAACAGCTTTATACTCTATTCTGACTTATCTCTCTGCATCCAAAACGGTTGATTTTATCATTCAGGGAATTGAAGAATACACGGGGGTAACTATAATTTCATCCAAAAGCGCTCAAATTCGTGAAGCGATAACTAAAAAATTAGGCCGTGGTGTAACGATATATAAAGGAGAAAGAGGCCTTGCTCATTCCCAGTTCAAAAATAAAGATATCGATATCATCTTTACTGTAGTTACCCGGCTGGAGGTCTCCAAATTAAAAGAAGAAATTGAGCTGATCGATCACAAAGCCTTTATTGTGATGAGTACAATAAGTGATACCAAAGGGGGTATTATTAAGCAAAGGCCACTGCACTAAGCCTGAGCGGTTTTTAGGTGAACAAGAAAATAACTGAAACCCAGATTGTATTAGCGGATGATGTTGCCTGGTATTCTTACATTTCGATTATTTCAGGGCTTTTTCAAACTTATATTTAACAAGTCTGGCAATTAATTCCAATGGCAATGGTTGGTTGTAAGAGAATTGCAGCGTATCTTTTGTCCCCTTTCCTTTGTAAATTTCCATTTCATCACTTAATTTCTCCATTTAATAAAATAATATTTCGCATATCAATATTGAAAGTCCAGAAAGCAGCTTATTCAAGTTAATTTTAATTTTTATTTTTATACTTTTTAAAGATTGTTGGAATTCTTAAATCCATGACTAACAATTCTACCATCAGCCATTTCAATTGTTCTATCAGAGGCTTCGGCAAAGTCAGCATCGTGGGTGACAGCAATAATGGTTTGATTAAATTCTTTTGATATTTGTTTGAATGTTTCTAAAACAATGGCGGTGTTTTTACTGTCTAAATTCCCAGTTGGTTCATCGCACATTATAATTTTCGGATCATTAATTAATGCTCGTGCTATAGCTATTCGTTGTTGTTGTCCGCCAGAGAGTTTCGAAGCTGGTTTTAGTGCCTGTTCTTCTACCCCCAATAATTTAAGCTTTTCGTAAGCTCGGTATTCAATCTCTTCTTTCGAAAATTTGCCAAGTTTCATAGCCGGTATCATAATGTTTTTTAATGCCGTAAACTCAGGCAATAAATAGTGAAACTGAAAAATAAATCCGATGCTACCATTTCTCAACTGTGCAAGGTCATTTTGTTTTAAGCCTGTAATAAGTTGTTGTTCAAAATACATTTTGCCATCATAGTCCGTATCCATAGTAGAAAGAATATAAAGCAATGTAGATTTACCACAGCCAGATTTACCCATAATCGTTACAAATTCACTTTCCTGTATTTCAAAAGAAATGTTGCCGAGTGCTTTAAACTTTACAGGAGTTGTAAAATATTTAATGATATTTTCTGCTTTAAGTATCGTTGCCATAATTTATTAACTTCTAAAAATGGTGATGGGATCAACTTTTGCTGCCTGCCGTGCTGGAAAATAGCCAGCAATAGCGGTAACTGTCATACCTACCATTAAACTAGCAACCATAATTTGGGATTCAAACTGTATTGGAAAATATTCATTTTCGCCACCAATATAAACTTTACTCATAATGTTGACTAAAATCGCACCCAAAATCATCCCAGCGACAGTACCTAGAAAACCAATAATTAAAGCCTCGCTTAGAAATATTTTTACCACACTTACACCACCAAATCCTTGAGCTTTGAGAATAGCAATATCGTGCATCTTTTGTTTTACTGTCATGTTAATAATGTTGTAAATAGTAAAAGCAGCAACTAAGAGTATGATGAGTGAAATGGAACCCATCATCATTCCCCTGGTTTTTTTTTGCGATTGTGCCGATTCGTTTGCTTCCTGCCAACTTTCCGCATCATAACCCGAAAGCATTTTCAAATCTTCGGTATATTTTGGTGCATCATTTGGATTTTTAACCTTTATATAAATATCCGTGAGATAATCCGGACCCTGTGCCATCAATTGTTGTGCTGAAGCTAAGTTCATATAAGATTTAGTTTTATCTATCAAAGAATTACTGGTTTTAAATAAGCCCACAACTTTCATTACTTTTATTACACCCATTGAGGAAACAACACTTATATTGTCATTTAATCTGACATTTAAGTTTTCAGCTATTCCAATACCAATGATAATCCCGTTTGATGTGCTTAGTAATTCATTAATGTCGCCTTCAACTACTGTAGATTGAATTTCGAAAAGAGCATCAGCTTCCAAAATATTTACTCCTGAGCTTGAACCATTTAGTTGGGCTACACCATTGTTATAAAACAAGTTTATATTCATCCAAGATGCTGCATCTTCAACATAATTTTTAGATTTAATTTGATTAACCAAGTGTTCGGGATTTATCAACTTTTTGCTGCTATTGGTAATTTTTGGATTGGTAATAACGGTTGTACGTTTATTAGAATCGTTTTTAAACAATGGCATGCTTACCTTATCATCAATAAACAAACGAATGTGGGGAATAGACTTAAAAAGTGTTTCGTCTGAATCCCTGTTAAAACCAAGTACAAGCGAGTTTAAAAAAGTGAATGCAGCAATCCCGATTGCCACAGCCAGAGCAGCAACAAAGGATTGCATTTTTTTTGTTGAAATATGCGTTAAAGCAATTTCATAATCCACACTAAGTTCAAAATACTTTTTAAGTGGTTTCATTTCGCTTACTTTTTTTCTACTTGAATGGTTGTATTTTCATCTACACCACCTACTATTTCAACCCACTCATTGGAAATAAATCCTGTTGTTACTTTTATCCTACCTTCCCCTTTAATTACTACAGTATTTCCATAATCCAAATAATTACGAGGTATTACCAAAATATTATCTTTATTATCCGTAATGATATTAGCCTGAATCTGTGTGCCAGCTATTCCAAACAATAGAGTATCAGTAAACTTCACTTTGCAAATGAAAGATTGGATTTTACTGTCAAAAGAAGGATACACTTCGGTAACAATTCCATTGTAGGTTTTATTTTTATCAACATTAAGTTTGGTAATAACTTGTTGATTTAATTTTACTTTTAAAATACTTGATTCATCAATACTCAATTTTGCATAAAGACTTTTTGGGTCTCCAATTACGGCAATAACTTCTCCTCTTCGTACATAATCACCTAACTCTTTGAATTTGTTGTAAACCTTACCGCCAATCACGGCTTTAAGTTCGTTGTTTCCTTTTAGTACTTTATTAACATCACTTTGAGTTTGTTGACTAATTAATTGTTGCTCGGATTGCTGTTTTTGTAATTTGTAATTCTCTTGAAGTGAAATATAATTTGCATTGGCTGTCTCATAGGCTAATTGGATGTTTTCATATTCAAGTTTGGATACACTATTCGATTCATATAATTTTTTATACCGTTCCGCCTGTTGTTTATCTTGTTTAAATTTTTGCTCAGCTGCTTTTAGGTTTGTTTCAATTTGTTTTAGTATGGGGGCATTGGGTGAAGTGTTGGTTTTTGCTATTTCTAATAACAAAGCAGCCCCTTGCGAATTAATATCATAAGTTTCATTATCAATTGTGGCAAGTAAATCTCCTGTATTTACAATGTCTCCTTCTTCAAAATCCAGACTAATTAAATAACCATCACTTTGTGCCGTTAAATTGTATTGGTTTTCAGGAACCAAGATTCCGGAAGCAAAAACTGTTTCAGTAATATTTTTTCTAATAGGTTTAGTTTCCTCTGTTTTTTTTCCACAAGCATTAAGCAAAAGCAAGCTTATTGAAACGGGAATTATCAGCTTAAATGTTTTCATTTTATAGTGTTGTTTATGTCAATTTTTGATTTTGTAAAAAGCATATTTGATAATGTGTTGCTGTAATTTAATCGGCTAACTAGCATGTCGTTAAATGCAAGCAGTAGTTTATCTGGTGGTAGAATAGATGCATTAAATTGGTTGATTGCCAAGTGGTAGTTTTGTGCTTTCAATTCGTAAACTTGTTTGGTAGCAAATAATTGCGAATAGGCTTTTTCGTAATCTAAAACCAATTGCTTATTTACTAAATTGGTTTGAATTTTACTGTGTTCTGCATTTTGTAGCAAAATATTTTTATTGATTTTCGATGTTTGAGTAAGTGTATATCTGTTAACGTCAGGGAAATTCATTGTTAATTTTAACCCTAAATATTGTGAGTTAATCCAATCTACATTGTTATCAAAAAATCGAAAATTGCTGTTTTGTTGCCAAGCATTATAATAAACAAAAGATAAAGTAGGCAATTGCATAAATCGATTCGTTTTTATATCGGCATCTGCTTGTTTGACTTTAAGCAAAGAAGATTTGTATTGCAGTTGGTTATCTACCGTTAATTCCAAAGAAAATTGTTGATTGTATTGTAATGTTTGATTGATTATAATTTCTGTTCCCTCCGAAATATCGCAAAGAATTTTTATACTAAGATATTGTTGTTGAAGTGATAATTTGAGTTGCTCTAACTTATCTTCAAGACTAATTTTATTGATTTGAGCATCGTTTAAATCTTGTTGACGGATAATTCCTTGCGAATATTTATTTTGCATATTCAAGTACAAAGTATCGGCTACTAATAAATTAATCTTAGTTATTGCTAATTGCTCTTGCAATGAAATAACATTGTGATAGGTTGCAGAAATAGATTCAAAAAGTGTTTTTTTTTACGATAAGGTTATTCAATTCAGTTTGCTCAGAATTAATAGATGCACTTTTCAATTTTGCCCAACTTGCCGGATTTACAATATCAATTTGAGGCGCGATGTTGAAATTTCCAATATATTGCTGACCTGTTGTTACTTGCTTAAAAGTGCCCGGTTGACCGCCAAATACTTCGCCAGGAAGAAAGGTAACTGGCTGTGCAATATTATCGGTTAAATTAAAATTTGTAGGAACTTTAAAATTCATAATACCAGCCAGTGCTGAAATTTTCTGCCATTTGGCAATTAAAAGCTGTTCATTCCCAGATTTAATTGAGTAACTATTGTTTTCCGCATAAGCAAGAAGCGAGTCCAACGAATTGAACGATAATATAGTTTGAGCATTTAGCTTTGAAAAAAACGAAACTAAAAGAAGAATAACCCATATAAAATGCTTCATATCAATTGATTTTTATAAATGTGTTGGTTTTTGTTATAAAAAGTTTTGTAACATTCATTTGAAATTTAGCCGTCGATAATAATTTTATTTCACAAGAAGCTGACATGCCGCTTGGCATATTCACTTTGCCCGAGTAACTCGAATTTTCATCATTAAAAACAATATCAGTCAGAAAAATGTGTCCCGGCTTTAAGTCATCATCTGTACTACTTATTACTTTTCCGTAAAAATGTTGCTCAATCTTGTGTATTTCAATTACCAACCCTTTTTCAGCGTTTTTCCATTTGCCAATAATATCACCTTTCGATTCATTTTTGAATGATGTTAATGCGACAAAGAGCAGTACTAAAACTAAATATGTATTTTTAAATGTTTTCATAATCATTAGGATTTTGATGGTATCTATAGAGTAAGTGAATATTCACTCACAAAGATAATTGATATATATTCACACCTGCAAGTTTTTATTGAGAAGACTTTAATATATAACGAAAATCATCTGGCACGGTGGGTAATTGGCTCTTTCGGGGTTTGCCCACGTGTCGGCTTTTGTGAAGGGGCAAACCACAAATGTGCCAATGTGGGCAGGCATCGGGATTTTCAGATGAAATAAGGAAACTATTGTTATTTAAGTAGTTGTGTTATGTTCTAGCTGACATTAATAGGCTTAATAGTCATATATTACATTTTTGATGCATCAATTTTGTCGTATTCGGCCTGTGTTCTGATAAAGTGAATCCAAACCATGTGGTAATCATAATTTATCCTAACCTTTTTTTGCGCTACATCCACACCAGCCGGAAACATCTGCAATGGCGAATTACTTTTTCATCGATAAAATATAGCTAACCATAATTTTTGCCTCTTCTAATGAAAGTTTAGGATGAGGACTCATTACCGGATAGCCCCAGCTTCTGCTTCCACCCATAATTACTTTTTGAGCAAGCATATCTATATAAACTTTTTTTACAGGATATCTTTTGGCTATATCATTAAATGCCGGTCCCACCGATCTTTCCATAATTTTATGACAAGTATAACAATCTGAATAAGCGATCAGTACTTTACCTTTTTCAGCAACATCTTCAGGTATGCTATCGTTAACACCCGGTATTGCTCTGATATAATCAATTGATTTTCTTACGATTTTTTGTTCCGGGTTATTGTTGCAACCAAAGAGAAAGAAGGTTAGAACTATTATGGGACTTAAATAAAGCAGATATTTCCTTCTCTTCATATTAAATTGCTAAGTCAAAAGACATAAGGGCCCTTCTATTTTCCATACTATATTTATTATTAACCAGTGTTCCTATAGTTCTTTTATGGGTTTAATAGTTGCAAATCTTGGATCTATACAGGTCCAACTATTGATTGTGCAATATTGACTGCCGTTTTTCTTCTTCTATGATTGAGTCGATAAAATCGTTAACATTAACTTCTTTCAAATCAGCATACACATTTTTATCATGATTGGCTTTTTCAGCTAATTCATATTTTATTTGCTGATACTTTATCCTGGCCCAATCATTCCTTCTTAAAAAATTCCGGGATAAAATATGTCTTTCCAATGCTTTACTTTCAACTGGGCAAACATAAAGATGATGCTTTATGGTGTCTAAATTTTCGTTGATTAATTTACCAATTCTTTTAAATACATCCCGATCTGCGATACCCTGATTTCCATTGTGATAATATCCAATTTTTTCCAGCACCATTTTTATTTTTTCAAAATCATTTTTCACAGAGTATATGATGTCAATGTCAATTATTGGCTTTGAATCCAAATTTGGTACAGATGTACTGCCAACGTGTTCAATGCTAAATTCAAGTCCGTTTAAAGCAATTTCCAGTTGACTTTTTATGTCGTCAAAATGTTTAATCCAATCTGAACAAAAAGTTCTCTGTTTTCTTCTGCCACAGTTTGTCCGTTGGCGTGAATTAAAGTTGTGCCTTTAGAAGTTGTCCGTGCAAAAGCATAGTCGCCATTTACAACAATTTCAACAATGAAAAATTCAATATTTAATTGACTGGTTTTAAAGACAAACTCATAAGAACCTTTTATTTGCTCTTGCCCTATTGCAGAAGGTGCGTTGGAAGGCATAAATACGCCATCTTTTGTATACAAATATCACCCTCCTGTAAAATGTATTGCCTGCGTTTTAATTTACGCTCCGTCAAGCGACTTGTCAAGGCTTCCTTTTCCGTGTCGTTAAGTGGCAGGTACTTTTCAAAATGCTTGATTATATTTTCCATTTGCTAGTCTGACGTTGTTGTCTGCTATGGTTGCCTTTAGTGGCTGTTAGTAGCTGGGCGATTTCTATTCTTTTTTTTACTGATATTGTTAAATTTATCTTTATCTAATTTATGGTGTAACTCACATTTCGTCCGCTACCTTGTTTTACTATAAATCCTTTAATAGTCAACTCCGATAGAATACGTTTAACAGTGGGTAATGGTATCGCTAATTTTTTAGAAATTTCTCCCGACTGAATGTTGGGGCGATTTTGAATAATAGTAAAGATTAATTTTTCCTTTGGTGAAAGCTGTGTTTCTAATCCGCTTTTATTCAATTTCATCATTAGTTGCAATTGAATATTTGACAAGCAACTTAAAAAGAACTGCATCCAAGCGGTAACATCTTCTTTAGGGCGTTGTGCCTGACAACTTCTAAGAACCTGATAATATTCGCTTTTCCTGTTTTCAATTTCGTGTTCAAAACTCACGTATTGTATCCATTTATATCCGCTTTTGAGTAATAATAGCGTTGAAATCAAACGACTTAACCTTCCATTTCCGTCTTGGAAAGGATGAACGCTCAAAAAATCATAAACAAAAGATGCTATTTTGATTAATGGGTGTACCACCGTTTCGGAATTATACCAATTGATTAATTCTCTTATGGCATCTTCGGTAGCAAACCCCGCTTCGGTTGTTTGAAAGATTATTTGTCTTGTGCCGTTAGGAAATGAAGCTTCAACTGCGTTACTTTGTGCCTTATAATTGCCTTTATGCCATTGGTCTTTGGCACTATATTTCATCAAACTATTGTGTAAACTTTTGATGTGGCTTTCGGTAAGATTGATGTTTTCGTAAGATTCAGAAGTCAAATCCAATACTTCAAAATAACCGACTACTTCCTGTGAATCTCTGTCGGTAAGTTTTGTTATGTCCATTTTTTGAAGTAACACGTCTACCTCTTCATCGCTCATTTTGTTGCCTTCAATTCGGTTTGAAGCTCCAACGCTTCGCACCGTTGCAATAATTTTCAACTCTTTGAGGCTTTGCCCTTCTTTTCGTTCAATTGCTGTCCAATTTGCATCAAAACGGTCTATTTCACTGATTATGTTAATCAGCTTCCAATCAATATTCAGTTTAAAATTATATACTTGGTTATCCAATTTGATACGATTTGATACGCAAAGATACGATTCTGATTTGAAATCGCAAGCACATAATGATACGATTTGATACGTTTATTTTTGATTATGATACGAAATTGTAATTGATTTTCTTTGTTAAATTGTCTTGTGGTCGAGTTCGTTAAGCCTTGCAACTAACGTTTTCGGGGGTTTCCGTTCGGGCGGATTTCGGAGCACAAAACTGTCAACCTGCACTAAAATAGAAGCACAAAGCTCCCAATTTGCACGTCAGACCGCCTGACCAAAAACCCATGTTATTCAACGTTTATTTGGGATTATACAACTTTCCATTTTTAATTACCAAAAGCACCTCATCTATATTGTTAATATGTTTAGTCGGATCTGAATTTAAAAAAAGCAAGTTCGCTTTTTTACCAATTTCAATTGAGCCTTCTTGGTTGAAAATACCTGTTGCCATTGCCGAATTTTTAGTTGCAGATATTATTGCTTCAACTGGCGTAAAGCCACATTCATTAACCAATAACTTCATTTCGTGCTGAACAAATGTTTCCTGGTCAGAATCACTGCCGGCATCAATTAAAACACCCGCTTTGTTTGCTTGTTGCGTTATTCGCTTACCCATTTCATAAAACCAAAGTTTTTGAGGGTTGCTGCCTAGCATTTTTAAGACGGAGATAGTTGCATCCAATACCACATTGTTTTTAATCATTAATTTATATAAAGCCGTAAAATCTAAGTTTGCAAATTCCTTATCCCAATACAATTTTTCAGTTGTACCTGGTATATGGCTAGCCCACGTTTTTATTAAATCGTTGTTCTTATCCATATCATTCACTAACAAATCTGCATGCGAAATAGAAATCACACCACTTGATACTACCTCAGAAGGCTTAGTTAATTGCAATGAAGCATGAGCCCAAACGGGCATGTTCTGCTTTTTAGTTTCTTCAACAATTTTTATAATCTCAGTAATTGTTAGGGAAGCGTACATTTTAATTCCTGCTGCGCCTGTGCCTTTTGCTTCGGCAACCTCTAGCGGAATGTTAGATGTACTATCAATTGCTTTCATGTATGACATTTTACCGCTCACTCCACCTTGTGCAGCTTCAATAGTTCTATGGTCGGTAAAAAAACTAGTCCCAGCCATCAATGACGAGTAATAAATATTTGGAGCCACAATATCCCCAACTAAAGCATCTCTTGATAAACTTGCTAATGCTCTTGCATCACCAGCCATATCTCTTACCGATGTAACGCCGGTTAACAACATGGCTTTAAGAACTTTCTCCGCATTATCCCTTCTTTCTTCAGTAGGATTTGTTACAAAATGCACATGAGCGTCTATTAAGCCGGGAACTACAAATTTATTTCTTAAAACTATGGATTGAACACTGTCATTTGGAATGTAATCTTTTGAAGGTAAAATGTTATGGATTTTACCGTTCTGGATTACAATGGTATAATCCTCTAGTATTTTTTTTGCATTGACATCTACAACATTCAAATGGCATAAAGCATAATTATCAAAACTGAACTGTACGAATGCAGATGACATTCCAATTATAAAAATGATAATACATGTTACTAAGTTTCTTGATTTCATCTATTGTGTTTTAAATGTTGCATATCGGGTCAGGTATTCGCGATGGCGGGGCATTTGAAAAATTCTACTCGGCAATTGTACAAATGCCAAATAGAATTACAAATGTTGAGTTTACAAATTCGGCCCCACTATTGCCAATACGATGTTCTGCGTTCATGCTTTTCTACTTGTCGGATAGATGATACTCTTTACGTAAGGTAGTAATCAACTTTACTGCATTTTCTTTCATTTTTTCTAATTTAGAATTGTAATTAGTAAAAGTTCCACCATAATTAACTAATCTATTTCCAAATTCTGTCAATTTTATATTGTCGTGGCTTAAAAGCTTAGCTTCATCAGATACACCAACATAAGCCCCCGGGTTAAAATATTTATAATTAAAAAGTTCATACGAGGCAGAGATATAGTCGTAGGCTAATTTGTCCACATTTTCTTGTTGGAATTTAACTTCTTCTTCAACTTCGTCATAAAAAATAATGATATCAGCAGAGGCTTTGTTCCTTATTAAACGCATGCCGCCAGAGTTCTTTAACTGAATCAATGTTCTTTCGGTTGGTTTAACAACACTTGCAGTTCTTATAGCTTTCCTGAAGAGTTTATAAATTTCATAATCATTTGTCTTTTGATATTCGTAGTTGAAACAAACTGATATAAGTGAGTCAATATTAAGTAACCGTATTTTGTTTTCTTTTACTACTTTATTAATATTAGCAGTATCAATTTGAGCATCTTCTATCATAGAGTTAATAAATTCTTTTTCTCTACTATTCTCAATAACATGCTCCAACTGCCATTCAGCCAAAAAGCCACAAAAAACTGCAAGAAACAACATTGAAAA
>CAYHCU010000046.1:0-10950 GCA_964355035.1 uncultured Flavobacteriales bacterium
TTTATATACTTTATCCGGATCTGCATAAAAATTATCTTTCACCAGAATGAATCTTTTATAAATAACTTTTTCCATTAGGAGTTTTTTTTGTGAATGCGCTTGGAAGTAAGTAAAAAATCAGGATTTAAAAGATGATTTATATCAATATTTTATTTTTGAGTGGTAGATTGAGCGGATTGAAGGGTTGGAAGCTCATCCCTCATTGGAATATTAACTTGTTATTATCAAATTGTCTTCTTGTAGTTATAGATTGCCCAGCTATTAAAAAAAACGGCAAAACCAACAATAACCATAAAGTGGTTTTTAATATCGGAAAATCCGCTTCCTTTCAATACGATCATACGCATTACTTCAATAAAATAGGTGACGGGATTGAATCTCGCTATCATTTTTGCCCACTCCGGCATACTGTCTATGGAGGTAAATAATCCGCTCATTAATAAGAAAATCATCATGCAGAAAAAGGCAATTGACATGGCCTGCTGCTGCGTTTCAGCATAGGTAGAAATAAGTAATCCCAGACCAAGAAGAGCTACAAGATAGAGCGCAAGAAAGCTATAAATCAAAGCGATGCTTCCTAGTGGTATTATTCCATAAACAAGTCTTCCAACCATAAATAAGCCAATTGTAAAAACAAACATGCCAATTACCCAGAAAGGGATTAGCTTTCCAAGAATAAATTGATATTTCTTGATTGGCGTGACATTGATTTGCTCAATCGTTCCTACTTCTTTTTCTTTTACAATGTTTAAGGAGCACATATAAACGCAAACCATCGTAACTAAAACAACTAAAATACCGGGTACCATAAAAAATTTGTAGTTCATGAAAGTGTTGAACCAGTTCGTAGAAGTAATTTCAATTGTCGGTGATAAAGCAAAATGTTGTGTCGGTATCCAGTCTAAACGAATTTCCGTATTAAAGGAACTGATTATTCTGTTTAAGTATACTCCTCCAACGTTGGCTTTTGTACCGTTAATTGCATTAATAGCAATAAATAATTTTTGTTTGTTTTCTTTTACTATATTTTTTTCAAATCCTTCAGGAATTTCTAATATCAAATCTGATTTGTCTTTTTCAATTTGGTGAATTGAGTTGTTATAGGATACGCCGTAATCTGATAGTTTAAAATATCCGGATGCTGTTATTTCAGAGATTAGTTTTTGTGAATAGGTTGAACGATCATGATCAACAATTGAAATGTTAATATTTTTCACTTCATAATCTGCTGCCAATGGCATAATTAGTAACTGAACAATCGGCATTGCAAATATCATCGGTAATAATGAACGATTGCGAAAAATTTGTCTGAATTCTTTTTGGAGTAAAAATTTTATCGCTCTCATGCTAAACGGATTTTAAACTTTTTGAAACTGACAGTAAGGGAAAAGGCTGTCATGCCTAATAGTATAAAGGTTTCTTTCCAGATGGCCGTAAAGCCAAGACCTTTTATCATGATCGATTTCACAATAATATAGTACCATCGGGCCGGGACGATATTGGAAATTATTTGTAACGGAATTGGCATGTTCTCAATTGGAAACATGAACCCTGCAAGTAACAAAGTTGGAATTAGCATTCCCATTAGTGAAATAAGCATGGCTGCCTGCTCTGATGCCGTGATATTTGAAATCAATAAACCGAGGGATAAAGAAGTAATGATAAACAAACTACTTTCTGCGAAAAATAAAAGCACACTACCATTAAAAGGCATATCCAACATAAATACACTTAACAATAAGATGACGATAAGATTGATAATGGATAGAAAAAAGTAAGGAACGGCTTTTGAAATAATTACAAGGAACGGGTTGAATGGTGATACAAGCAGTACTTCCATTGTTCCCTTTTCCTTTTCCCGCACTATGGAAACCGAAGTCATCAAAACGCAGACAAGCATTAGTACCAACGCCATCACACCCGGAACAAAATTTGTTGCTCCTTTTAATTCCGGATTATACAACATCCTTATTTCAGGGATGATTTGATAGGGAATTGTATTTGGCAACAATAGTTCTTTATTGTAATCCATCACAATAATAGAGAGGTAATTGGTAAGGGTGCTGGCCAGATTTGGATCGGAAGCATCTGCAATTATCTGAATCTGTGCTTTGTTTTGGTGTAATAAGTCATTTTCGAAATTGGAAGGAAATATTACTGCTAATTTTATTTTCCCTTCTTTAAATGCAGCCTCAATTTGATCGTGACTCAGAATAGATTTTTCAATTTCAAAATATTTGCTGGCCTCGATTTTATCTATTAATTGTCGAGATGAATTATCTTTTGAATAGTCGCAAACTATAATTTTCGAATTTTTAATTTCATTGGTCAATGCAAAGCCAAATAGTAAAATCTGTGCTATCGGTAATCCAAATAACATAAGCATAGTCTTACTGTCACGAAAGACGTGATAAAACTCTTTTTTTACAAACGTTAAAAATTGTTTCATGATTAATCTGCTTTACGTTTTGCTCCTCTTGCTAATTCATAAAATACTTCATCCATTGAATGGGATGAAAACATTTGCTTTAAATTCTTTGGTGTATCCAGAGCTTTTATTTCGCCATCTACCATCATCGAAATGCGATCACAGTATTCTGCTTCATCCATGTAGTGAGTAGTGACAAAGACAGTTATGCCTCTTTCGGCTGCTGAATAAATTAAATCCCAAAATTGTCTTCTTGTAACCGGATCTACACCTCCCGTTGGTTCATCAAGAAAAACAATTTTAGGTTCGTGCAGTATGGCAACTGAAAAGGCAAGTTTTTGTTTCCAGCCAAGTGGGAGGGAACCTACAAGTTTTTTTGATTCATTTCCTAAATTGAGTTGAGAGATAAGTATAGCGCTTTTTTCTTTTATTTCATTGTTCGATAAGCCATATATTCCTCCGAAAAATTTGATATTCTCCAACACGGTAAGGTCTTCGTACAAAGAGAACTTCTGGCTCATGTAACCAATACTTTTTTTAATTTTTTCAGTTTGTTTGTAAATGTCAAAACCGGCTATTTCTGCTTCTCCTGATGATGGCTTTAAGAGCCCACATAACATTTTCATCGCTGTTGTTTTTCCGGCGCCATTCGCCCCGAGAAAGCCAAATATTTCTCCTGCATAAACATCAAATGTAATTTCATTTGTTGCAATGAAGTCGCCAAAATGTTTCGAAAGTTTTTCTGTTTTTATTACTATTTCTTTCATTTCAATTGTCCATTTGTTTGATGAAGCAATCTTCAATTGTTGGTGTTATGACTTTCAATTCAATATTGTTGAATTGTTTAGTTTGCATCCAATTCAATAAATTTTCGGAACGTTTTTCGTTTTCTGAGTGAAAAGTGATGTGGTGAAATTCTCCGAAAGCATAGCAACTCTTAATCTGTTCGTTTTTTCTTAATTCGCTTAAGAGAAGGCTCATGTTTTCACTCTTTATTGCATAAAGAATATCCGGATATATCTTAATTATATTTTCCGGAGTTTCAATGGACATTATCTTGCCTTCTTGAATTAGCGCAATTCTTTCGCATAAGGTCGCTTCATCCATATATGGCGTGGAAACCAGAATGGTAATGCCCTCTTGTTTCAAACGTTTTAGCATTTCCCAAAATTCCTTTCTTGAAACAGTGTCAACGCCTGTAGTTGGTTCATCTAGAAATAGTATTTCCGGCCGATGGATTAAAGCGCAACAAAGTGCTAACTTTTGCTTCATGCCACCTGATAATTTCCCTGCTCTCCTTGTTTTGAATGGTTCTATCTGAACATAAATATCCTTTATCAGATCATAATTAGCTTTAATTGTTGTATTAAAAATTGTAGCAAAAAAATTAAGGTTTTCTTCAACTGATAAATCCTGGTAAAGTGAAAATTTACCCGGCATATAACCAATAGTTTTACGGATGTTTTTGTAATCTTTTACAACATCAAATCCATTGACGCTTGCACTTCCACCATCCGGAAGTAATAGGGTGGTAAGCATACGAAATATACTTGATTTGCCGGCGCCATCAGGACCAATAAGTCCGAATAACTCACCTTTCTTTACAGTAAAAGAAACGTCATCCACGGCAACAATGGAGCCTTTGTTGTACGTTTTTCTGAGTTTGTTGAGAATTACATCACTCATCTCATTGAAATTTTATTTCACCATACATTCCTATTTTGAAAGTGCCGTCATTTGCAACTTTTATTTTCATAGCATAAACGGTATTTACTCTCTCGTCTTTTGTTTGAATTGTTTTTGGAGTGAATTCAGCTTTGTCGTTAATCCATGTTATCAATCCTTCGCTTTCCTTGAATGAGCCATGGCCATCGTCTGTTTCTACTTTTACTTTTTGATGTAATTTGGCCAATGGCAGTTGGTTGCCGGTAATATACACACGAAGAATAATTTGTGACAAATCTGCTATTTTATATAGCGGTTTACCCGGTGAAGTCATTTCATTTGTTTCTGTGTATTTTATAAGTACCGTTCCGTTGATTGGGTTTATAATTTCGCATTTTTTTAATTGATCATTTAGCTGAGCAATTTGCAGATTTAGTGGCGTCACGTCGTTATTAATTCCTTCGGATGCAATTTCCAATGAAGATTTCTGTGCTTCAATTTGTTTTTTAATTACCTGTACCTGTCCGTTGATTTCATCCACTTGTTTTTGTGTCGCTGCGTCAGCTTTAGCCAAGCCGGTAATTCTTATTTGTTCCTTCTCCGCAGATTTAAGCTGTTCTTGCAAAACAGCAAGCTGTGTTGATATATTTGGCTTTTTACTTAACATTGCATTAATCTGTGCTTCAAGTTGCTTTTTCTTTAGGAATAATTGAATGCTGTCTATATATCCGATTGTTTGCCCGACTTTAAATGTTTCTCCTTCTTCAAGGTCAAATTGCAAAATAGTTCCTGATGCTTCCGATGAAATTATAGTTTCTTCGGCTTCGAATGTTCCTGAAGCATCAAATTTATTTTTAGAGTTGTTACATGATAGCATGGTCGTCAGAAAAAGAGCGACAATGGTTAGTGCTGAAATGCTTTTCATAGTATTTCTTTTTTTTGTTTTTAATTTCCGGAGGTTGAAAGAGAGTTGTATTCAGCCAGTAATAACTGAATTTGATGTAGCAGTAGATTTTGTTTTGCCTGATCTTCTGCATTTATATTTGTCAGGTAATCGATGGCAGTGATTGCACCAAATTCTAACTGTACTTTTGAAGTTGTTTTAATATTTTCTCTTAGTAAAATAATTTCGTTATCTTTTGAGATGAGTTGTTCGTACTTGTTTACTTCAATGTTTTGTTGAGTTAAAATTATTTTCGTGTTAAATAGAAAAGTTTCATTCTGTATATCATAGGAATATTGGTTAAGTTCGAGAATTTTCTTTTCTTTCTTCAGGGTATAGTAACCTGTAATATTCCAATTCAGTCGTAATCCACCAAAGTAATAAGAGTTCAGTTCATTGTTCAGCATATTCAACGCCGGCCTTCCGTATCCGCCTTGCAAAAATAGATTTGCCTTTGGAAAATATTTTGCTGTTAGTAGTTTCTTTTGAATATCGAAAGTTTTCTTTTGTAGTTCAAATAACTTCTGTTCCGGGCGATTTATTTGTTCGGATATTACCTGTGTAGTGGGTGTTTGAAGTAGTATGTTTTCATTAAGAGGCAGACTTAGAAAAAGTGACAGCATTTCTGTATATGCTTTGCGATTTGAAAGTAGTTCGATGTTGCGCTGGTCGGCTTTTAGTAACTCCGCTTGGAGAAGTTGAATGTTGCTTTTGAGAGCTGTACCGTTTGCTATTGCAGCTTTGGTTTTATCAATTCCCGATTGAATATCTTTTTTTAGCAAGTCTGTTTGTCGTAGCTGACCATCAATGAGTAATATACCAAAATATAAATTGGTAATACGGTCTTTCAGTTTGTATAGCTCTACTTCCGTTTTTTTATGTTCAATTTCAGCCGTAGTTCTGACCATTTCTTTTTGAGTGCTTATGGTAAATAGATCTGTGATTGGTTGAATAATCTCACCATAAATCTTGTACTGATCTTTACTCACAGGGTCGATCATTACATTCGGTAGTTTTACAGGGAATTCAGTTACCTCAGATTGGTAAGTTGCTTGACCATTAATACTGAATTGAGGCAAATAGTTTTTTGATGTATTTTCAATGGAATAATCTTTAGCTTTTTCAATCAGCGACATTTGTTTTACGAGAGGATAATTTCTTTGTGCGATGGCATAACAGGTGTCAAGTGTCAATAAAGTTTCTGATTGAGGGAAAGCAGATATCGAAACTAAAAGAAATCCCCCAAAGGCAATCATTCTTTTGGTTTGAAAGATGCATTTCTTCATAGCATTCATTTTAGAAGGTTTTAGCATTAATCAGTTAATAATATTTTGGTTAATAGTTATTTTACTTTTAGTGTTGCTTTAATCCATTTTGGAATCAGTAGTTTTCTTTCTCTCATTAATGTATCAAAATCTTTTTGCGTTAAATCACCTAGATTCCTTAATACAGGACTTGCAATAAACGGAAATACTGTCATTCCCATTAAATTCATCATAAATTGAAGTGGTTGCATAGGCGAAATTTTTCCGTTTTTAACTTTCTCCTGATATTGTTTCAAAAAATATGATTTCATCATTGCTTCTTTCATTCCGATTTTAATTAGCAAATCTTTGTGATTATTTTTCAATTCACTTAATATGAATAATGGAATATCAGGGTTGGCAATAAGAAGATCTATGTAATTAACTACCAGAGTTTCAATCTTTGATTCTAAAGTTGTACTACTGTCATTGAAAACTTGGTTGATTGATTTAAAAAAAGCTTGCATTGTTTCAAGTACAATGATGTCAAAAAGTTTTTCTTTACTGCGAAAGTAATAATTTAATAGAGCCAGATTGATTCCGGCTTCTTCTGCTATATCTCTTGTACGCGTAGCTGAAAATCCTTTTTTGTGGAATACAATGCGGGCCGCATTTTTAATTTTTTCTTCTGTGGAAATATCTTTGCTTACTTTCTTCGTTTTTACTTCCATTTCAAATTGTTGTTTGACCGCTCCAAATGTAAAGATATATTTCACATTAATCAAATAATTTAATCAAATGTTTAATAAATTTGATTAATGTTAGTTTTTAACTTGAAAATGGCAATTTTTCAAGTTAAGGAGTTCGTTAATGGGCCAAACTCATTTTCCGGGGAGTGAACAAAATTTCTCTCTAAATCGATATGTTTGAGAAAGAATAGGATTCTTTATTGCCGTCGTTTATAGGCGACGGTCGAGAAATGAACACACTATTCGGTTTTAGCCAAAAGTGCAATTTGATTCTGGGAGCATTTAATGATTTCTGAATTTGGATTTGCCTAATCCGCAATCCGCAATCCGAATTCCGAAATAAAAAAAATTATTCTTTAATCGCCCATCTAAGTTTAGCCGACTTCGCCCTTGGGTTAGCATTACATTCTTCTGCTGATGCCCGAATTGGATCAGGCGCAACTTCGCTATAGATTCCTTCGCGGAAAAGCATTTGAAATGATTTTTTAATGCGACGGTCTTCTCCCGAATGAAAAGAAAGTATGGCCACTCGTCCTCCCGGAGCTAAAGCATAGGGAAGTTTTTCAAGGAATTTATCCAATACTCCGAATTCATCATTCACTTCAATTCGTAATGCTTGAAAACATCGTTGACAGGATTTCTTGATTTCCTCTTTACGATTTATTTCCGGAAGAAATTCCAGAGCTTCTTTGATAATGTCTCTTAATTGTGTTGTCGTTTCAATTTTAAATCCTTTCGTGATTTTAGAGAGTATGGTTTTCGCTATGGGAATGTAATGTGGTTCATCTGCATTTTCTAAAAAAATTGATTCTAATTCTGAACGTGTAATCGTTTTTAAAAAATCAGCAGCAGATTTTCCATTTTTTGGATTCAGTCTTAAGTCTAACGGACCTTCGACCTTGAATGAAAATCCTCTTTCCGGATTATCTATTTGCATTGAAGAAACACCTAAATCAGCTAACACAAAATTTAAAAGCCCGGATTCATCAACAATTTGATCGATACCGGAAAAATTCATTTTCTTAATAACAATTGCATCTGGTCCATAACCCAAGGCTGTTAATCTTTCTCTTGTTCTGGGCAATTCAAAAGGATCCACATCGATCGCATACAATTTTCCTCCCGGAAGTAAACATTTAAGCATTTCCAAACTATGACCACCGTATCCTAGCGTTGCATCCAAACCAATTTGTCCGGGAACTATTTTTAGAAATTCCAGTATTTCATTCACGCAAATCGAACGGTGCATTCCCGCAGGCGTGCGACCTTGTTCAATTACCTTGGCAATGTCCTCAGCATAATTTTCAGGCTGTAATTCTTTATACTTTTCTTTGAATGCTTTCGGGTGTGTTCCTTTATACCTAACTCGTCGAACATGTTTTGGTTCCTGATCTTCCATGGTTGTAAAACTAGTAATTTTGATGGCATTGGGCAAAGAAAAGAGTCGGATTTTGAAATGCTTTTTGACTAAATTAAAAATTAGTTGGCGTTTATATTTATTATAAGGGTAAAGTATGAAATGAGGAACGAATTCGATCAGTCATAAATATAAAGTGGTGGCTATGCCAAGAGGCGCACCCTATTGGAGAAATTCGGTAGGGCCGTCTAATTCGATTATGTGCAGATTACATTTTTGTTCTAAGCGTAAAATTGTAATAAATAATTTCCTTTTTATCATGACTAACCAACACTTCTCCAATCCTTGGGCTAAAAAAGTTAATAGCGTATGCATCTTTATCCGGAATATAGGCATCCATTCCCGAATGATAACAATGTCTGAATGTTGATTTCAATACTGTTATCGAACTCTTAAAAAAGGCGTCATCTTTTATTTCTTCCATATTTTTAATTTGAATTAAAGAATCAACATCTAAAGGATTAAATCGGAGCATGGCTGCTGTACATTTTTCGTTCAACTCCTTAGTCTTAATTTGAATGATGGCATCACTTTCTACATAATATCCGGTAATACCTGAAGCAGTGCGAATTTCGAATATTTTGCAATTCTTAGCTTCAAATACTACTGAATCAGATTTAAAAGTAAAACTCTTTGCTTTAAATATTTTCGGATGCAGCCAATCAACAGTTTCTGCCTTATAAGATTGCGCAAGACAAAAGGTGGCTATCAGAAGAAATAACTTTGTGATAATGTATCTTTTCATTGTAGTGGTTTTAATTAGTTTGAGCATAACGAGGAAGGAATTAAAGAAGTAAAAAAAGAAGAGATAATAAGCACAACTGTTCGTTTACCTTTACTGTTTATTAGAAGCTCAACTCTTTATTTACCTCTCAAAGCCCGTCTTTTTTTTATTTCTTTTAATCTTGATGTTGTGCGCAGTTAAGCTGTTCGGCAAAGGTGCATTGTTATTTTATTTCATAACTCACCGAAATTGTGGTTGCAATAGTCTTAGTCCTTAAGGCATCCATTTGTGTTGAATTTCCGTACCAGTTATTGTAATTTTCATCATTAAATATTGGTTGATATGAACTAATATCAATCGATATTACTTCTCCAAGACTTTTTCCTGTTGATATTAAAAGTTTTTCAGCTTTGGTTCTTGCATCTATCAATGCATCTTTTAAAAGTTGAGCTTCAATTTCCGTTTTATTAACGTCAAATATTTTTCTTACCCGCATTCCTGTCATCCCATCAAACCGCACCTTACGAATAAAAGTATTCACATCATTTAAATTCTTTAAATCATATTCATAAGTATTATAAATTAATAATAGTGATTGATTGCTCCCATATCCTTGACTACTGCTATTCATAAAAATCTGTTTGAGTTTTTTAGAATCATAACCAGCTTTGCTAACACTGTTTTTCAACAATACCTCCATCGAATCAATGCTAACCAGAACAGTAAGAGGCACATTGTAGTTCATTGACTGGGATGGAATTTCTTTTACTTGAATATCAATGGCGTATGAAGTTGGATCAATCTCTATTTGAGCTCGGCCAGTCACTTTGATTTTTCTTTGATTGTCATCAACAACTTGACTGAACAGGTTCGTTGTTAGAAGTAGGCAGATGATTAAAGCAGTATGTTTCATATTAACAGTCATTTTAATTGCGCACAACGTTTCACTAAACTAAATTGCATTTACACAACACATAAGTTGGCTTTATGTAATTATAGCGTTTATATTCGCATTGTCTGAAGATAAATATATTTTAATTTGAGAGTACTTGAGAAATGTTGTTTAGCTCGATTTTCAGAATTAGTCGTAATATTAAATATTATCAATAGCCTATTTTTCCTGTAGGGATAAAACTTCAATTTCATGAACCGATGTTCTAGGTTTACGAATGTATTAAATATTTGTCGATTCTTTTAAGTATGAGGAAAGTCGTTTGGAGAGTATAACCCTTTCAATATAATTTGAGTTCAGTTTCTTTTGTTTTAGATAGAATTTCCAAATCGTCATTTTGGGGTGTTCTACAAAGTTATCCTGTAATATGCAGGTATCTAACAGCATCATTTTAGGTCGGCATTGTAGCCAAGGTAGGGCGGAAGTGTACTTTGAATCAGTCGCAAAGTTAGGAAGAGGTCAGAGGAAAGAGGTTGAAGGAAAGAGGTCAAAGGCATTGACAGGAAAGAGGTCAAAGGTCATTGCCTGACAATTAAGGTCAAAGGTAAGAGGTAAGAGGTCAAGCATCCGACTTGATACCTGTGACCTTTTTACAAAGTGTCAAGGCCTGACCTTTGACCTTTTACCTCTGACCTTTTCCAAAAAAAAAGCCACCAAACGGTAGCTAATTTTGAAGCGGAGAGTTAGGGATTCGAACCCTGGCGATGCCATAACACCGCAACAGTTTTTCCCGATGGGACCGCAATCGATCGACAAAAGAGAAAAAATCCAAGCAAAAAAAAAGCCACCAAACGGTAGCTAATTTTGAAGCGGAGAGTTAGGGATTCG
>CAYHCU010000046.1:11050-15388 GCA_964355035.1 uncultured Flavobacteriales bacterium
AACCCCAGGAGGCTGTAACACCTCAACAGTTTTCAAGACTGCCGCAATCGACCGCTCTGCCAACTCTCCGGGGTCAAAATTAAAATAATTTCCTTTTGTACAATGGAAAAATGTTCTCTTTCCTTGCATTTTTTTTATTTTTTAATCTTTTTCTCTTTGTTGGTTGAATATCAGTACTAAATTTGTCAACCTCTATGCCACATAAAAAATCTATTTCCTCTCCGTTCAACATTATCGTCATTGTTGCGGCTCTCGGATATTTCGTCGATATCTACGATCTCATTCTTTTTCAAGTCATCAAAAATCCTTCGTTGGAGTCGCTTGGTCTTAGTGGTCAGGCGCTTACGGATGCCGGACTCAATCTCATGAACTACCAAATGATCGGTATGCTCATCGGTGGTATCCTTTGGGGGATTCTGGGCGACAGAAAAGGTCGCGTTTCTGTTCTCTTTGGTTCGATCATCCTTTATTCTGTCGCTAACCTTGCTAACGCTTTTGTGTCCGATATCGATGCTTATGCCTTTTGGCGTTTTATCGCCGGTGTCGGACTTGCCGGTGAACTAGGAGCAGGGATTACGTTGGTGAGCGAAACGATGACACAAAAAAATCGTGGTTATGGAACCATGATTGTCGTTTCTTTCGGTGTGCTTGGAGCTGTCGCTGCTAATCTCGTTGCCCGAAATGGCGATCTTTTTTCAGGCATGCTCAATTCTTTAACCGGACATCAACTCCAGAACTGGCAAGTAGCCTACATCATTGGTGGTGTTCTCGGAATCATGCTGCTCGTTTTGCGCTTCGGTGCTTATGAAAGTCATATGTACAAATCGCTGGAAACAGATGCCGTCTCTAAAGGAAATTTTTTCAAGCTCTTCAGCAATCGCCAAAGAGGACTGAAGTATTTTTATTGTATTGCCATCGGTGTACCGATTTGGTTTATGATCGGTATTCTAATAGCCCTTTCAAAAGACATCTGCTCGCTAAAAGGTATCGAAGGTGTGAATACCGGAAATGCAGTCATGTTCTTTTATATGGGCACTTCATTCGGCGATTTCATGAGCGGATATCTTAGCCAGATTTTTAGAAGCCGCAAAAAAATTGTGTTGTTATATCTGATTCTGACAGTGGTCTTTTTCCCCTTGTATCTTTATGTCACCAATATTTCGCCGACAACATTTTATTGGATTTGTGCCTTTCTTGGAATCGCTGCCGGATACTGGGCTGTCTTCGTTACAATTGCTTCTGAACAATTTGGTACAAACATTCGCTCCACCGTTACGACAACTGTTCCGAATTTTGTGCGTGGCGGTTTGGTTCTTTTAACTCTCTTGTTAAATTTTTTCCGCAGATCGCTCGAATTAGACCTCATCACAAGTTGCTTGATTGTCGGAATCATGTCGCTTGCTTTGGCATTTTATGCTTTAAGTAAAATGAATGAAACATATCATAAAGAGTTGAATTATACTGAAATAATGTAATTATAGGAAGTGAATTATTCCTAATTTGTTTAAGGTTTAAAGTTTGATGTTGCTTGCTCTAAAACGGTGAAGCTAGGTTCAATGCCTAAAAAAGGAATGGTAATGAAAAAGACTTTAGTATTAGGAGCATCAGAAAATCCGGAGCGATATTCGAACAAAGCAATTAAAAGTTTGCTTAAACATGGCCATAACGTTGTCGGCATCGGAGCCAGAAAAGGGGTAGTGGATGGAGTCGAATTCTCTAAAGAACGCCAGACATTTACAGATATCGATACCGTCACTTTATATCTTTCCCCAAAAAACCAAATCACTTATTACGACTATATCATTTCCCTAAAACCTCGTCGGATCATCTACAATCCCGGCACAGAAAATCCGGAATTGGAAACCCTCGCTGCGAAACATGGAATTGAAAACCTTGAAGCGTGCACGTTGGTGCTTTTGAGTACCGGGCAGTTTTAGTTTTTTTGTTCAAAGTTCAAAGTTCAAAGTTGCGGTGTTTTAAGAAGGCAGCTATTATTTTCATCAACTTACTAATCACTACTCACAATTCACCTGCCAAAAAAAAGTCCCGCCGAAGCAGGACTTAAATATTTTATATAAGAGAAAATTAAGACTTCTTCTCTTCGATACGCGCTTTTTTACCGGAAATTCCACGTAGATAAAAGATGCGGGCACGACGTACGATACCGCGTTTGTCTACTACAATTTTGTCAATTTTCGGAGAAGCTAAAGGGAAGATACGTTCAACTCCAACACCGTTAGAGATTTTACGAACTGTAAATGTCTGCGTATTTCCGCTTCCTTTACGTTGTAATACAACGCCTTGGTATTGCTGGATACGTTCTTTACTACCTTCTATAATTTTATAGTGTACAGTAATTGTATCACCGGCTTTAAATTCTGGAGTTTCGCGTTTTTCATTAATATTTTCAACCGCAAATTTCACTAAATCCATGATAATGAGTGTTTTCGATTCGGTTCAGCCCGAAATCGGAGGGCAAATATAGGCAAATATTTATTTATGACAACAATTATTTCATTCATTTTTCAATAATTCAGGCCTTCTTTCTTTTGTACGGTTAACGGACTGGTTGTGACGCCATTTATCGATCTCAGCAGCATGACCGGAAAGGAGCACATCGGGGACTTTCATTCCTCTGAATTCGGCCGGACGAGTATAAACCGGCGGTGCAAGTAGATTATCCTGAAAAGAATCGGAAAGTGCGGAGGTCTCATCGTTCAGCACTCCCGGAAGTAAACGGATAATGGCATCTGCAACTACCGCTGCCGCTAATTCGCCTCCTGAAATGACAAAGTTGCCTATGGAAATTTCTCGGGTAATGAATTTTTCCCTCACTCTTTCATCAACTCCTTTGTAATGTCCGCAAAGGATCATCATATTTTTTTTCATCGAAAGCTGATTGGCTATTGGCTGATCAAGCAACTCTCCATCGGGACTCATATAAATGATCTCATCGTATTCTCTTTGCGCGGCTAACTCTTCAATACAAGCAACAATCGGTTCAATCATCATGACCATACCGGCACCTCCGCCATAAGCGTAATCGTCGACCGACTTATGTTTACTAAACGACCAATCACGGATATTGTGAACATGGACTTCAACTAAATTTGCAGCAATGGCCCGCTTCAAAATGGAATGTGCAAACGGACTCGCTAATAATTCAGGGACAACAGAGAGGATGTCTATTCTCATTGTATGTTATTCATTTTTGTGAGTACATTATTTACTACCGTTTTTTGTCTGGCAACATTTGCTTTTGCATCCGGAATAAGCTCTTCATTATTCTTGTCGATTCGTTTTTGAATGGAACGATTTTCACTCTCTAAATCATCGATCTTCTTTAACAAGGACTCTTTATTGTCTTGTAGTTTTTCTTTTTCTTTGGTCAATTGTTTTAATTGCTTTTGCTCCTTTTCTCTTTGCTCAGTAGTACCTACAAAGTTGTTTAAAATCGTTTTTTCTTGTAGGATGGATGATGATTTCAACGATTGCTCTTGTTCATTGTCGGAAATTTCATCTCTCTTTCTGGAAATAGTTCGTTCATTGTCTTTGATGTCTTTTCTTAAACTCTCGTTTTCTTTATCAAGATTGTTGACTTTCTTTTCCAGTTCATTCTTTTTTTTCTGCTCTTCCAGCATTTCATTATTTACTGCATTCTTATATTCCTTTATTCCGAATTGACGGATGAAATGCTTTGCTGCAGATGAGATTTCATTATTCATTAAAGTACTTAAAAATGAAGAATCGTTCATCATGAAAAAGGTAATCAGTTTTATTTTTGTACCTTCTGATGAGACCATGCTAATGATGGTTATTGAATCTGTACCGATGGAAATAATAGGTCCTTTGGGTAACACTATTTCGCTGTTTTTTTCTGAAGTAGATCGCTTGCTTTGTTGACGTAAATAAGTTTTCCAATTCGAATTTATGGTCTTTACATTGGCTTGTGGAATGTCTATTACAAAAGCATTTTTATTCCCAAGCGAAAAGGACCGATCCATTTCTAATACTTTTAGTGTATCCTGAGCCTGACAAACATTGGAGATCAATGCAAATAAGAAGATGATTTTTTTCATTTTTTGGATAGTAATTACCGAATTTGTTTTAAAGCTATTTTAACCATTATAGTGATGAAAGTCAGGCCTAGCCCATGTTGCAAAGGTAATTTTCTCTTCGAATTCGGAAATGAAAGTTTACATTTGTGGCCATTGAAAAAAGATTATGAAGAAGTTAAAAGTTGGTGTTATTAGAGAAGGGAAAGTACCTCACGACAAGCGAGTTGCCTTTACTCCGGAGCAATGTGTGCAAATTTCAAAAGAGTACCCTGAAGTTGAA
>CAYHCU010000047.1:0-15337 GCA_964355035.1 uncultured Flavobacteriales bacterium
CACAATATAATTAAAATCTGCCTTGGAATGATCTAGAGCAGTATAAATTCCACCGGCAGGTCCGATATCTTTTATCAGATCAGCAACTACTTCAAAACCGAATTTTTCATATTCAGGATTATTTGAAACAATTATTAAATTATTTACAAGTGGCTTTATTTGTTCAATACAATATTGAATAATTGACTTACCATTAAAAAGCATCAATCCTTTATCAGAACCCATCCGAGAGCTTTCACCTCCTGCCAGAATGTAACCATTAATTGTATTTAAGTTATCGACCATTGTTCAAGTATAGATTAATTTCACAGCTGCAATGACCAGTACGGCAGATAATATATATTTCAATTTAACGGTTGGCAATTTTGCTGCACCTAAATAGGCACCGGCCATTCCACCAACGAAAACAACAGCAAACATAATTCCCATTGAAGCATTAAAATAAATGCCTTTAGTACAGAGCCCTGCAAGGCCTGCTAAGCTATTCACAAATATAAACAATGCTGATACTGTTGCTGTTTGCTTCATGTCTGCCCATCGCAAAAGTAAAATCACAGGACTCAAAATTATACCCCCTCCAATGCCAATCATCCCTGAAAACAAACCGATAATCATTCCTATCAGTAATGATAAAATCAGATTTTGCCGGTTAGTATGAGAAATTTTCTGTGAAGCAGACCAAAGTAATTTCACAACAGAAAAAAGCAAAAGAACTGCTAATATTTTTTTATAAATTCCTTCGTCTACTTCAATCATTCCTCCAATAAATGCTGCAGGAATTGAGGCAATAGCAAACGGCCAAAACAACTTCCATTGAAAATATCCATTTCGATAATACTGAAAGAAAGCAATCGCAGAAACAAAAACATTCAAAAGCAAAGCAGTTGGTCGCATGGTCTCCGATGCAAAAGAAAATAGAGCCATTAATGCAAGGTACCCACTAGCCCCACCATGCCCAACTGAGGCGTATAAAAAAGACACCATTAGTAACAATAAATAAAATAAAAATTCGCTGTAGATCACTTCTTAGGTTATATTATCATACTAATACTTACTAAATCACCTTTACAATAATTATCTTTTTCCTCAACTAATTCAACTAAGCAATCAGCCACTGCAAAAGAATTGAGTAAATAACTTTCCTGACTATTTAAAATAGTTACATTTTGATCACCTGTTTTTCCTTTTAAAAAGTAAGTTAGCCCTTGTTTTTTCTTGAAATCCTCAGCAAGAGGCAACAACATTTCTTTGAAATAATTTTTATGTGTAAAGGAGCTGATTGCGGGAACAATGTATTCATAAAAGCAGCTAAAAACAGCAGCGGGATTTCCCGGCAAACCAAATACCAATGATTGATGATGCTTGCCAAAATAAAGAGGCTTGCCAGGTTTTTGTTTTACGTTATGAAACACCTTTTTTACACCACATTTTTCCAAAGATGCAGGCACTAAATCATAATCACCTACCGAAACACCTCCTGTAAGGATAATAATATCAGATTTCAATCCGCGAGTAATTGCAATTTCGATTTCTTCCTCCTTATCATCCACAACCTCTACAGAAATCGGCTCTAAATTTAATTGCTGCAATGCAGCTACCAAACCGATAGAATTAGATTCAAATATTTTACCTGCAGTAAGTTCTTTTCCTGCTAGCGTAAGTTCTTTACCGGTTACAATAATGCTGATTGTCGGTTTTGCAAACACATCTACTTTATTAATACCAATATTTGCCAAAAAAGAAATTCCGGCAGGTGTTAACAATTGTTCTTTATGCAAGACTATTTCACCTGTTTTTGTTTGCGAACCTTGCTTTCTAACATTACTTCCCTTTACGAGAAGCTTATCCTGAATACTAACTGTCCCGTCGCCCTTCACTACTTTTTCTTGCATCACTACCGTGTCTGCACCTTTTGGCAATGCTGCACCGGTGTAAATACGTACAATTTCGCCTTCCTTCAGAATAACATTTGAAAAATGACCTGCTTGTATTTCTCCAGTCATTAATAAATCACTATTCCCATCCCAACTCTCGTAAGAAAAAGCATAACCATCCATGGCTGACTGATCAAAAGGAGGAGTATCAATTAATGAATAAATATTTTCAGCCAATATAGAGCCATTCGCTTGTAGCAACGGTAAAGTTTTCACGATTGAAATATCGCAACTCTCGAGAATCATTTTTTTTGCCTCTGCAACACTAATCATATTGTCTGTTTTACTGATATGCCATTACATGAATAACGGTTATTAAAAAAAATCAACCTCCGATGTTAATCATACTTCGATTGGCAATTTTTGAAGTATCTATTTTTTGATAATCACCTTCAAATTGCCCACCTAAAGATTCAGCTTTACCCTCCACGCATTGCTTTATTAGTGGAACAATGTCATCGCCATTTCTCAATGCTGATAAGATGTCAATTTCACCATTCGAGAAAAGACAATTTTTCATTTTGCCATCTGCTGTTAATCTCATTCGATTACAATTACTGCAAAATGGAGCAGTCATTGTGCTGATCACAGCAAAAGTTCCGGCATGACCAAAGGGCTTGTATTTTTTAGCTGTTTCATTAACCGCATCGCTCATTCTAATAAAACTAAATCTCGATTCTGCTACTTTTAAAATTTCCCTGTAACTAAAAACCGATTCATTGTTCCATTTATTCCCGTGGAAAGGCATAAACTCAATGAACCTGACGTGAAGCGGTTTCTCTTTAGTCCATTCAATAAAATCAAGAATTTCATTATCATTAACGCCACGCATGACCACCATATTCACTTTTACATGAAATCCATCATCTATGAGTAGCTGAATATTCCGAAATACTTTTTCAAAAGCATTTCGTTTTGTAATTAGAAAGAATTTATCCTTATTGAGTGTATCAAGGCTGATATTAATAGATTTTATTCCCGCTTTTCTAAAAACAGGAATAAACTCATCAACCTTCGATCCATTTGTCGTTAAAGTAAGTTCAATGGGATATTTTGAAAGTGCTGCCACTATTTCTGCTCCATCTTTCCTTACAAGTGGTTCCCCACCGGTGAGTCTTATTTTCTTCACTCCCAGTTTTACAAAAGATGCTGCAATTAAATCTATTTCATCTGCCTGCATTAAATTTGCAGGAGGCATAAATTGGATGTTTTCGTCAGGCATACAATACCGACAGCGAAAATTGCAGACATCCGTAAGCGAAATCCGCAGGTAATCATGTATTCGCCCAAAATTATCCTTTAACATAATTTGTATTTTCAACAATGAATCAAGACCATGTGTGTCTGATTGCGGATTTCAGATTTCGGTTTTCGGCTACCAATTACTTCTTTAAACCTGCAATCATTAATCTGAAATCTGAAAAACATTCGTATTCATTTAATTATTAATAGTTTAGCTACAAACACCTTGATGGATCTAAAGCGTATAATATCACTTGTTGAATTCCTCTCATGAGAGTTTTGCTATCCTTCAAAATTACTAAACTTTTTCAACTATCGACGGCCTTTATTTTCCGCAAAAAAGCTATACAGAGTCGACACTTCATCACATTAGAAGTAAAAATAGTCATAATAAACCCTGTTTAAAAACAATAAAAAATCTGCGTAAATGCAGGCTAAAATTGAAATAAAAAATACCCTCTCTTGATTTACTTCCGTACAAGTTACAATATTATTACCGGAAGATAGCCCGTCAACTCTTAGCTTCAGCAGTTCTTTGAAACAATATTTTTACCAAAATAAATAAACATAAACTTGCTTTTGAAAGAAAAATACCGATTAAAAAAAAATGTTAATAACCCCTCTTATAAGTTGTTAGCATGTTGATTGAAATCATGAATAAGCAGGAAACTACCTATTATTTTTGTGAAATATTAATATATAAATTAAGAAAACAATTAACATAAAATTAAAATTAAAACCTATGAAAAACTTGAAAAAAAGACGCCTCCTTACTCTCTTGCTCATTGGATCTGCAATGAGTTTGACCTATTGTACAAAAACTGATCAGGTACTTGACCTAAACACGCCGGTTGTTACAGAGGAAACACCAACGAATCAGTTAGTTTCTATTAAAGTATCAACTGCCCCAACGATTGATGGAACAGTTGACGCTTCTTGGGCAAATGCAACCATACTAACAACTAACACTGTTGTGCCTAGTCCGGGAAATGGAATGTTCATTGGCTACATTGGAAAATCATACGATGTATCTCTTCGTTCAATGTATGATAACGATTACATTTATTTCCTTGCTGAATGGAATGACCCGGATGCAAGTCTTGCAAATGCACCTTGGTATTTTAATCCAACTACTCATAAGTGGGCACAAGAATCTGCTAACCCAACATTTGACGTAAATGGTATTATGACAAGAGAACCATTCAACGAAGACAAATTCGCATTTCTTTGGAACATTTCAAGTGTTACATTCCCTACTCAGTCTTGTTACGCAAGCTGCCACATGAATACTCCGACTATTGATCCACTTACAGGATTAACCATCCCGGCAACAAGTGGAAATCACTTCACAAACGCTGCAAATGAAAAAATTGACCAATGGCACATCCATTTGATGAAAGATGTAGTTTCTGTTGGACAAGGTTCTGACGAATATCAAGATTGGAATTCAGGAAAAATCAATGCAAATGGTCGTCATGCTGACGGACTGATTCCACCGCTTTACACAAATCCATCTCCAACACCGGGCCCAACAAATAACAGACAAACGATCGCTATTACCGGTGATACAACAAAAGTTACGATTCCAAGATGGGTTAGATTTAATGTTACAAATTACAACTACGTACTTGCAGCTGACACCCTTGCAGGAAGCAATAATGCCTTACTTATTACAGCAATTGATGCTAATGGCATTCTGACACTTAGTGATGGTTCGACAATTGACCCCACTACAGATACAGATTACCAACGTGTAGGTGCAGGAGTTGGAGCAAAGTGTTTTCCTGGTTCAATCATTTCTCCAATGCAAGGAAGTCGTGGCGATTTAACTTGCAGTGCAGTTCATAACGGAAGCAAATGGATCATGGAATGGAAACGCCTTTTAAATACTGGCGATGTTTTATTACAAGATGTTGACTTCTCTAGTCTTATTGATCAGCCATTTGGAATTGGAGTCTTCAACAAAGGAAATAACCAACATGCCATTAAAACTGATTTGATGTTGACATTTAAAAAGTAATGCAATATGAAATTATTCATTTTATTACTTAAAAAATAAAAACATGTCAAGAAACAGAAAAATATTTTCACTATTCTTTGCACTGATTGCTGTTGTTCTCGTTCAAATCTCAGGATGTAAAAAAGATACAACAATAGTGATCCCAAAAGTCACAGTGATCACAGGTCCGGTGAGTTTTACAAAGGATATAATTCCAATTTTTACTGCAAGTTGTACTGCTACAGGTTGTCATAATTCAGGAGGTAAAAAACCGGATTTGACTGCTTCTCAAGCATACAATTCACTTATAAATGGAAATTATATAAACAAAATAGATCCGAAAAAAAGCAACATTTATTTATGGTTAGACGGCACTCGTTCGCCTGCCATGCCAATTGGTGCCCCATCGAATCCATCGTCTATTAATGAACTGGTATTGGCCTGGATTGAACAGGGTGCCGAAAAAAACTAAAAATAAATCATGAAAAGATTAAAAATAAATCCCCCATCTCTCATCAGGTTCGCTTCAATGTGTTTGATCACATTGTTCAGCTTCCAAGGTGTGGTGGCACAGGATAATACCACCCCTCCGACCAAAGTGTCCGAGCCGGTAAAAAATACGTTTGAAAGCATTTGGCTACTCGATAACCAAACGGTTATGATACCGCTTAAAGGTGCTTTTGAATTCGATATTCAACACCGTTTTGGGGTGTGGAATAAAGGCTATAAAGACTTCTATGGTCTTTATGCTCCTTCTAATATCAGATTGGGTTTTGAATATGTTCCAATCAAAGAACTTATGATGGTTTTTGGTTTCTGCAAAGACAGACTTCAATGGGACTTTAATGTTAAATACGCATTGGTGAAACAATCTACAGGCGGATGTCCTTTAAGTATTACCTATTTAGGAAATGTTGCTATCGATACGAGAAGCAAAGATAACTTTGTTCAAAGTGCTGACAGATTTGCTTATTTCAATCAACTTATGATTGCCAGAAAAATCACTAAAGCTCTATCAGTTCAGGTTTCTCCTAGTTTGTCTTACTTTAATAATGTCGAAGGCTATTTCAATTCTGAAGGTGGTATTAGTCCAAAAATGAACAACGCTCACCTTGCATTTGCAGTATTGGGTAGATACAAACTAAACAACTCAATCGCCATCATTGCAAATTATGACCAACCAATTACTGAACATAAAACAAACAATCCTGATCCGAATCTTAGTTTAGGAATTGAATTCGGTACCGGTGGTCACGCTTTCCAGATCTTCGCCGGAAATTATTCTTACATCCTTCCTCAGAACAATAACTTTTACAATCAAAACAATTATAAGGATAATCAATTTCTTATAGGTTTTAACATCACAAGAGTTTGGGATTAATGGCTGAATAAAATTAAAGAAAATTATTTTGTATTAAATGGGAGGGCAACCTCCCATTTTTTTTGCTGTACTAATTTTTTACAGTGGTTATAGCAGATAAAAAACTGCGCTTCCGCAGACTTAACGCTATAGACTTAACATAATGATCTAAAGCTTTAACAACTCAATCGAATTTACATTTTCTTCGTTTTGTATTCACTGTTTTTCTGTTTTTAACACCCTGTCGGATTTATGAAATTAATCATCGCTTTAAAAGTCTTAAAGATGAGTCCTGTCATATAACAATATTGAAATAGGCATGAAATTTACTGCCAAGAAATAGTATTAGGTGACATTCATTATTGTCATTAACAAAATGAAATTAAGTAGTGAAAAATTCTTTTAACCACATATTATGAAAGAAGAAAACAAAGACTCCGATAGAAGGAAATTTCTCAAATTTGGACTTCTGGCAGGCGGGGCAACATTAGCAGGTCTTGCAATTCAAAACAAACTTCTTGGCGATACTCCGGCTGAATCAGGAACAAAAGTCAAAGTATTGACTGCCGAAGGAAAATTAGTTGAAGTTGACAGTAGTCAAATTAACCATCATCCCGCTGAAAGTAAAATCTCAGCTTTGCAAGCACGTGAAGGGATTGAAGGAAAGAAATTTGTGATGGTGATTGATCTGGCACGATGTGCTAATGCACGCAAATGCGTTTCCGGTTGCCAAACAATGCACCATAAAGCACCCCCGGTAGAATGGCTCAAGGTTAAAAGAATGCAGGATGCCGAAGCAACTGCACCTTACTGGATGCCTCAGCCTTGTTTTCACTGCGACAACCCTCCTTGTACGAAAGTTTGTCCTGTTGATGCCACATTTAAACGTCAGGATGGCATCGTTCTAATTGATAACGAAAGGTGTATTGGCTGTAGATTTTGTATGGCAGCTTGTCCTTATAATTCTCGTTCGTTTAATTGGGGTGAAAAATGGGGTGATTCAAAAGACACTACCAATACAGAGAATTGCTGTGAATATTCACCTGAAAAAAGCAGTCCTGCTACAATGGGAACTGTTGAAAAATGCGATTTCTGTCCGGACATGGCTAGAAAAGGTGAATTACCTGATTGCGTAACAGCTTGCCCGAACGGAACTATATTCTTCGGTGATGCAAATGAAGATGCAGTAACTAATGGAGAAGAAACATTCAGATTAAGCGAATTGATTAAGAAAAGGAGTGGATATCGTTATCTTGAAGAACTAGGTACAGAACCGCGGGTATATTACCTACCGCCTACTAACCGCCAGTTTCCTTTTGAAGAAGATACAGAAGTGCATAATGTAACTGAATAACAAAACTATTATTTATGGATACCCAAAAAAAAGAAGGGACACATCATCATAGTGATTTAAGTCCTGAAGAACAAACCAGTGAACGCCAAAAGTTTCGTGAGGTGGTCTTAAGACCATTAAGACACACCGGAACCGGCGGAAAAATATGGATAGCAGTTTTAAGCATGATCTTTCTTTTCGGATGTTATGCTTACTATATACAACTTAGAGATGGATTGAAAGTAACAGCCTTAAGGGATTATGCTTCTTGGGGACTTTATATCTCCAATTTCGTATTCTTTGTAGCAATTAGTTTAGTAGGTGCATTAATTTCATCGATTCTTCGATTGACTCATTTCGAATGGCACAGACCACTTACTCGGATTGCAGAAATTATAGCAGTTGCAGGAATTACATTCGCCGGACTCATTATCGTCGTCGATATGGGTCGGCCAGAAAGAGTCCTTAACTTGTTCACTCACGGAAGAATTCAATCGCCAATTATGTGGGATGTAATTGTAGTCTCCACCTATCTTGTAACAAGTGCCTTATTCCTTTATCTTCCATTGCTTCCGGCGATTGCTCTGTGCAGAGACGTATTAACTGAAAAACCAAAATGGCAGAGGAAGATGTATGAAATCTTAGCTATGGGTTGGGATGGCAGTGTAAAACAATGGCAGATTATGAAAAAAAGTGTAGCCATCCTAAGTGTACTTGTTATTCCTTTAGCAATATCGATTCACACTGTTACCGCTTGGTTATTTGCAACGACTCTTCGACCAGGTTGGGATAGCACCAACTTCGGCCCCTACTTTGTAGCAGGAGCATTTCAAGCAGGTACAGCATGTGTGATTATTGCCATGTTTGTTTTTAGAAAAGCATATAACTTTCAAAAATACATAACTGAAGAGCATTTCAACAACATGGGAAAATTACTTGTCTTTCTTTGTATTGTGTATGCCTATTTTAATGTAAATGAATATTTGATTCCGGCATATAAAATGAGAGGCGCAGAAGCTAAATTACTTAACGATCTCTTCAGTGGCCCGTCATCTCCAATTTACTGGTCTGTTCAGATTCTCGGAATGGCCATTCCTGCATTTGTACTCCTATTTAAACAAGCACGGAAGCCACTTCCAATATTAATAATTTCATTGTTTGTTGTGGTTGGAGCTTGGTTTAAACGATACCTTATCGTTACACCTATCTTACTTCACCCTTATTTACCAATTCAAAATGTTCCTGCAAACTGGGCTACGTATTTCCCTTCTTGGGTGGAAATGGCGATTGTTGCTGCATCACTTTCAGGTGTACTGTTGATAATAACCCTATTCTCAAAGTTCTTCCCAATGATATCAATCTGGGAAACGATGGAAGGCGAAGGAATTGATTTAGAAGAAATGGATAATGCTAAAAAAATAAAATGATGAATCATTCAAAAATAGTTAATATACTCATGAGCAAATTTAGCCTTCTCACCTTGACTCTTGTAATTGTTTGCCAATTAACTGCAACTAAAGCAATTGCTCAAGATGAAAAAGTCGCTGTCATTAAGTTGTCATTCGATCAAAACGATTCAATGAGAATTTGCAAAGGAACTGTAACGACAGATAACACTCCTGTAGTTGGTACAGAAGTACATTTCTATGTTCAGAGAATGTACAGCTTATTACCAATAGGAAAAGCAATCGAAACTGATGAAAATGGTGATGCAATTGCAGAATTTCCATTAGATTTGCCGGGTGACAAAAATGGCAATATTATTGTAGTAGCGAAAATCGAAGATGATGAGACCTACGGAAACGTTGAAAATCAATCAGAAGTAAAGTGGGGAGTTCTTGTTAATGAAGAGAACGACACATGGAGTTCCAGATCTCTTTCAGCTTCCAGAGATAAAGCACCAATGGTTTTGATCTTAGTATCAAACACAATAATTGGGGCGATTTGGATAACCATTTTCTACGTCATCTATCAAATCGTTAGAATCAGAAAAGAAAGTAGAATAATAAAAAATAAAAAAAAATAAACATTAAAAACTAAATTAAGATTATGAAAAAGGTATCAAAAAAACTAACAAACCTTATTAAAGGAACTCTAGCAGTTTCTCTTTTAGTTGGACTTTCTCTTTCAGTATCTGCACAAGACAAACCAAAAGGTACTCCTTGGGCGGCTCCTGCAGCAGACATGAAAATTAAAAATCCGGTTAAATCCGATGAATCTACATTAAAAGCAGGTAAAGATCTTTATGCAACACATTGCAAATCTTGCCATGGAGTAAAAGGACAAGGAGACGGAGCAAAAGCTGAAAAAATCGACATTTCTTGTGGTGACTTTTCAGGTCCTGAATTTGCAAAGGTAAGTGACGGGGAAGTATTCTGGAAAACAACTGAAGGAAGAAAGCCAATGCCTTCATTCAAAGAAAAATTAAGCGACAACGAAAGATGGACAGTGGTTACATACCTTCGTTCACTTGGCAAATAAATTTTAGACTTCTACGAATACAACTTAATTAGCTCGCGACAATATTTTCAATTTATTGTCGCGAGTTTTTTTTGATTTCATCCACATTTTTTCTCTCTTCACCCACCTTGCTTGTTGAATAGCCAAATACACTGATTTCATATTATCCATTTTACTACTTTTCATTGTTATTAATAATTAGTGTTCACTCTCCTAAATAACCGACACTATGATTATGAATTTTTTCTCCTCTCTACTTAATTCCAAAATTACATTCAAATATTTGACAGGATTTAACGTGCTTCTGTCGTGCATCCTATTTTTCGTTTTCCGGGACTTAACCAGTAACGATGAACAACATTACCTAAGCTATGCACAAGGCCTTTCTTATGGAAGATTTTCTCAATGGTGGTTCTTATCAGACTATCTTCCTGATACTCTTCGAACACCGGGTTACCCTTTTTTCTTGTTTCTAATTGAGAAAATATCAAGCGGAATATACTTTATCAAAGGTGTTCAGTTTCTTCTGTATTTGACTTCTGTCTTTCTAATTTTAAAAGTTGCATCATCCTATGATTCAGGATATCGCTTAAAAAATATTTTCTTGATTCTTCTTTTACCCTACGTTCAAGTTACAATTTTTACAACTACCATTCAACCGGAAGCATTGATGACTTTTCTTTTCACACTCTATATTTATATCGATTCAAGAGATCTTCGACCCGAATGGAAGTATTGCCTATTGGGCCTATTAGGTGGAGCCATTTATCTCGTTCGGCCAGCGTTTCTTTTCTTCCCCATCTTACTTTTTACTTTCAATTTAATTTCTCAACGAAAAAAATTCCCAATTGGGCTTGGAATATCAATGCTGGTCATCTATTTTTTATCTATTTTACCATATGGGATATGGAATTTGAAAAATCATAATGTGATTAGTATAACTCCTATAGAAGGCGCCGGTGGCGTCTTTCAACTGGGCTATTGGAGCTTTAAAATGCCGGGGTATCACGAAAAAAGATATTGGGGAAATACTATGTCGAATGAAATATTTTCATTCACTCCAATTTCTGAAACTAAGAAAAACATTAGAAATTATAATCTTGAATGGGATTATATTGATTCAGCCTGCTCACAGTACTTAACACCTCATGACCAATACAATCTTGCTGAAATGGATGGCTATTCAGGTTATTTCAAAACATACAATGAAAAATATACGTCTGAACGTGAAAAGCTTCTAAAAAAGCTCACATTTAATCATCTTAAAAATGAGCCTGGATTTACCTTCAAAACAAAGCTCTTTACAGTCGTAAGGTTATGGTTTACCGGCTTACAACTTTCCGAACTGAACGATGGAAATCTACGCAATCGATTTTCAGCAATCTATTTCAGCTTAGTCTCTGCTATTTTCTTTTTTGCTTCAATAATTTTAATTCCATTAGCAATTTATAAAAAGAAAATCTCCTGGGCGCGATCACAAACAGCAATTGTGCTCATTACTTATTTTGGCTTAGTTCATTCATTATTTGCTATACAAGCAAGATATACCATACCACTCCGTCTGATTGTGCTTTTTCTATTGGCAAGAACAATTCTTGGTTTGTTTTCACATACACCGGTAGAAAAAAAAGAAAACGAGGAGTTAAGTGTACTTCAATAATACAAAATTTCCTATAGAATAACTTCTGTCTTTTTGTTTCTAAATTCAGAAGTAGTGTGAAAATGAATAGCTGCAAAACTCGTCTTGATCATTTTCAACATCCACTCATTTTCCGATAAATAAACGGCATTACCTTCTTTATCGTAAGCGATTGCTGAATTTCTATTACTTATAAATTGATCCAATTGCGCCTCTGTATCACCGGTAATCCAATAGGCCTTCGTAAAACTCATTGGACGAAAATCACACTTCGCCGCATACTCGTGCTCTAATCTAAATTTGATTACATCAAATTGAAGTTCACCTACTGTTCCAATAATCTTTCTATTCCCGGGTTGTTGAGTGAATAGCTGAGCCACTCCTTCTTCCGTAAGTTGTTGGATGCCTTTCTCAAGTTGCTTCGCCTTAAACGGATCACGGTTCTCAACTTCTTTGAATATCTCAGGAGAGAAACTTGGAATGCCTTTGTAATGCAACATTTCTCCTTCCGACAAGGTATCTCCAATCTTAAAGATACCGTTATCGTATAATCCAATTACGTCACCCGGATAAGCTTCTTCAATCAGCGTCTTTTCATTTGCCATAAAGCTTGTTGGATTTGTGAAGCGTACTTTCTTTTCCATTCGCGTGTGGAAATAGAATTTATTTCTTTCAAATCTTCCTGAACAAATTCTTAAAAAAGCAATTCTATCGCGATGATTCGGATCTAAATTTGCATGAATCTTAAAAACAAAACCTGAAAATTTATTTTCTTCTGAATCTACAATTCTTTCTTCTGCTTCTCTAGATGAAGGCTGTGGAGCAATTTCCAAAAAGGTCTCTAGCAATTCTAATACTCCGAAATTATTGACAGCACTTCCGAAAAATACCGGCGCTATCAATCCGTCACGATATAACTCCCGATCAAATGGCTCAAACACTCCTTCTATCAAGTGAACATCTTCTCGTAACTTATCTACGTACTTTTTTTCTACAAATTTTTCAAGCGAAGAATCTCCAAGCTCAACAATTTTTGCCTTATTCTCCGATATCCCTGTTTTATTCGCTTCAAATAAATTTAACTCTCCTTTATACAAATTATAAACTCCCTGGAATGATTCCCCTTGACTAATTGGCCATGTTAGTGGCCGAACGTGAATTTTTAACTTATCTTGTAATTCATCCAATAAGTCGAAAGGATCCTTTCCTTCTCTATCCATTTTATTGATGAAAATAATTACCGGAGTACTGCGCATCCGACAAACAGCCATCAGTTTTTCAGTCTGCTCCTCTACTCCTTTAATGCAATCCACCACTAAAATTACAGAATCGACAGCTGTTAGAGTACGGTAGGTATCCTCAGCAAAGTCTTTGTGACCGGGTGTATCGAGGATGTTAACTCGCTTTCCTGCATAATCAAAACCCATCACAGATGTTGCAACAGAGATACCTCTTTGCTTTTCAATCTCCATGAAATCAGAAGTAGCCGATTTACGAATTTTGTTGCTTTTTACTGCCCCTGCTGTGTTAATTGCTCCTCCAAAAAGTAGAAATTTTTCTGTCAACGTCGTTTTTCCGGCATCCGGGTGAGAGATGATAGCAAACGTTCTCCGCTTGGATATTTCTTTTTCCAACTCCATAAGGGCAAATTTTCTGTTTTTTAATACTCTGAGTCGCGAAAGTAGCGATATTTAATGAATAGAGAAAGCTCCCTTCTTCCATCTCAAAAGACTACCTTCGCCGCAGAAATTAGAATTCATGGATATTGGTAAATACAACGATTTAACGGTAAAAAGTCTGGCAATGATCGGTCTTTATTTAACAGATGGCGAAAACGATGTTCTCCTGCCTAAAAAATACGTGAAAGGGAATTTAAAAATTGGAGATGAAGTCACTGTCTTTGTTTATTTAGACAATGAGAACCGACCTGTCGCTACTACGCTTGAACCTTATGCAAGTGTAGGTGATTTTGTTTACCTGACTGTAAAGGAAGTAAATGCACACGGAGCTTTTCTGGATTGGGGAATAGCAAAAGATATTTTTGTTCCTTATGCAGAACAAAGAGTTGACATGGAAATCGGAAAAGAATATTTAGTTCACCTTTTTATTGATGAACATTCAGAACGTATTACTGCCACCACGAAATGGGGTAAGTACACTGAAAAAGTAAACGATTTAACAGTAAATGATGAAGTAGAAATTCTAATCGCAGAACAAACTGATTTGGGATTTAAGGTTATAATAAATAATAAATACGAAGGTCTGATTTTTAAGAATGAAATTTTTGGTGATGTTCATTTAGGTGATGTTAGCCGGGCGTATATTAAAAACCTTCGCGAAGACGGGAAGATTGATGTGAGTTTGCAGCCCATTGGTTTTCATCATACAGAAGATAACAAACTAGTTATTCTTCATCACTTAAAAATAAATAACGGTACAATTGCTTTAGGCGACAAAAGTCCTGCTGAAGAAATTTACAGTAAACTTAAAATGAGTAAAAAGAATTTCAAAAGGACAATCGGCGGCCTTTACAAAGAGCGCTTGATTGAGGTGACTGATTTTGAAATCAGGTTAATTACGGAGGATTGATTTCTTGATATTTTAAATGCGCCACATTTAATGGGTAAGTATTAATAGTTGGGGAGAGATTTAATTTGAGATAGTGTTCACGGATTTATTTCATCTTTTAAAAGTGAATTCTAATTTATTTCGGCGAGTTGACGTTCATAGCAAACAAGCTACATATAGGTACGAAAGCAAAAACAATCCTATTCTACTTTTAGATTTCAATTTGGAGTGAAACTTGGTTTACTCCCGAGAAAATAAATGCACCACATTTAATATAACATTCTCAACGACCTTATATTAGAATGTAATGCTCTCTGCTATATTTATGGAATAATCCGATTCGCATTTATTAGAAAACTTCATTTTAAAAGTAAAAAACTGAGAACCTCATCGTACATTTAAAATAAATTTGAGTTTTATATTTCAAATCGGGAGCTAAAAAATCGCACCACAAAGTGAAAACAAACAATATTTCATGAAAATTGCAAAAAGAAAATACAACAAACTCCTCAAAAATATTGGTCATACAATTGAAACTGCAAGGACTAATTCATTTAAAGCAATAAACACAGAACTTGTTAAAGCAAATTGGGAAATTGGTAAGCACATAATTGAATTTGAACAATCCGGAAATGAACGCGCTGAATACGGGAGTGAGATTTTAGATACGCTTTCAAAAGATTTAAAATTACGTTATGGCAAAGGATTTAGCAGACGAAACGTTCTTGACATGAGACGAATTTACGTGCTGTATCCAATTTGTCAGACAGTTTATGCCAAATTGAACTGTATACATTTTATA
>CAYHCU010000048.1:0-14912 GCA_964355035.1 uncultured Flavobacteriales bacterium
TAAATAGTCTATGGCAGCCTTTACGGTTGCTGTATCTGCAAAGCCACTGCCTGCAGCATTCGGACAAGCAGGTAAACCAATAGCGACTTTACTTGCTGGCAATCCTTCAAACATTCCACCGGAAGTATTAAAGCCTTGCAAAATGTCTTCCGTCATTGCGACAATGAAATCGGCACTACCTTGACTATAAACATTTCCGTCAATACCATACATACTTCCACTGTTGTATAATTGAACCTGAAGTATATCAATCGAATCCCTCATAGCATCGATGACAGGCAAATAAGCACCCCAGATTCCTCCATACGCAGAAATTCCACCCTGTACGAAAGCTGTTTCCGGAGCCATGGTCAAAATTAAATGGTGATTATGCAATGTATAATAATCACTCATTATTTGCTTCACTGCATAAATGAGATTGATAATCGGAGCATCAGTCGGAAGAGCAATGGTTCCGCCAGTCACAGAAAGAGAACTTCCCTCAAGGTCAATGTCTATTCCATCAAAACCATAGGTATTGATAATATTCTCCATTGTGCTGATAAAAGTATCTCGCTCACTTAAATTGTCTAAAGAAATAGGAGCGGTTGCTCCACCCATACTAATAATTACTTTTCTTCCCGCGCTTTGCAAAGATTGAATCTGACTAATTAGAATTGGAGGAGAAATTTGGTCAGGAACAAATTCCATTTGATAATCTGTTCCAAAAACCGGAACAGCAAAAGAAACGGCAACAATATTATATCTGGAGTCAATTTGATCCAACGGAATATACGGAGCATTAACATCATTCCAGTTTTGCCAATAACCTATTAAAGCAGGATTAGGATTTTGGGAATTGACTACTATTCCCAATAAAATAAATAAAGCAAGGATATAAATATTTTTTTTCATTTTAAATTTACTTCAATTGGAATTCGTTTAGGTTTTATTGATAAATATAGCAACAATAATCTACAACATCTTTATTATTTTGGTTACGTTAAAACAAAGCCTTTAAAAAAATAACTCTAAAAATCCAAACGATTTTAGAACTTTTATTAAATTTAATTTGAAAAAAATCAAATATTGCTAATATATTGGACTCAAATACACAAAACTGCGGAGGGGGAACTGCGAACTATCTCTCTTAGGAAATGTAAATAGAAGCCGGTTATACCGGCTTTTGTTGTTTTTGATCAATTTTAAGCAATTCCAATTCAGTTTCAATTTTAAAAGAACTTTTAAATTACATTAGCGCAAAACTACGTAATGTCTTTACTTTATATCATCTATTCAATAGGAATCAACCCAAAGGCCTATAGCAATCAGATTTTATCTATTCTTACTGTTTGTTGCATTACCAATCTAGCTTTCAATCCAAAATGTGTGAATAAACTTGAACATCCATGGTTAAATTTCATTGGCAAAATTTCTTTTGGACTTTACCTTATGCACAAATTTCCTGTAGAATTCATTATAGGTATGACCAATAAACTAGAGATCAAGTCGGTCCTATTTCAAAATATTTTTATTTATGGCCTTTCAATACCTCTGTCTATTCTGTTGGCCTATGTTTCCTTTCACTATTTTGAATCCTGGTTTCTGAAATTAAAAGACAAAAAGTATTCTGTTCACTAACCATCTGAAACCCTAATTAAGATGCACTTGACAAATCGCTACGTACTAAGTGATTAAAATCACATTTAACGCCAGCAATTTTTTAGGTAAATTCTTAGACTATTTTGCCATTTATCTTACAATAATCATAATAAGCTTAACCTATACGCTACAATATCGTAAAAAATGTAAATTCACAGTGCTAATTAATACTGCGATAAGCTCATCAAAAATGTGTGGTCGATGAGACACCAGCTACTTCATTACGCTTCTAATATTTCATAAATGATAAATTGCCTCATTATTGACGATGATCCCATTTCAACTAATTTGATAAAACACTATATTGAAAACACTGAAGGGCTTACTCACATTAATATTTTAAATAATGCGATGGATGCGGCAAATTACATTAGAAAAAACTTTTCTGCAATCGATCTCATTTTTCTTGACATTGAAATGCCAGAAATGAATGGAATAGAATTATTAGAATCATTTAAGGATTTACCTCCAGTTATCCTGATAAGTTCAAAGGAAAAGTATGCAGCCAAAGCATTCGAGTACAAAGTTCTTCACTATTTGGTGAAACCAATTGAATATGGAAAATTTCTTAAAGCCATCGAACGAGTATTTCAAATTTTCGAAACTGAAAAAGGGAGAAATCTTGAATATATTTTCGTAAAAGAAAATGGAGTTCTATGTAAGATAAACTATATTGATATTTTTTATTTTGAATCCTTAGGTGATTATGTAAAAGTTAAAGTTAAAGAAAAAGAGTACATTGTTAACAGCACAATGAAAAACCTGGAAGATAAATTAAAGAACAACAGACAATTCATGCGCGTACATCGCTCATTTATAATAAACACTACATTTTTAGAAAACTTTGATTCTGAAACTGCCATAGTAGCAAATAAAATAATTCCAATCGGAAATAAATACAAGCCAACACTGCAAGCGAGATTAAACATTCTTTAGACTCGGATTAAGAATATTTTTCGAAACACGTTATTTAAAATTAATATAACTTTAGTCCGGTATCCAAGTTTATAACATTTTTTTTCTATTTAGTAACTAATTTAGAATTTCCATTCATCCTAGAGTTTTTCAATCCAACCAATACCAAAAGAAGTTGATCCTAAAATTAGTTTCTCTGAAAAACATCACAATTTTTTCGATCATATAATTACTTACCTCGCTAATTGGTGCAGCCGGAGAATTATTTTCAATTCGATCGATCCTTTACAAACCAATACCAGAAGACACCTTGCTTGACGACTTCACTATTTCAATGAATATAATCAGAAATGGTTTTCGAATTGCTTATCAACCAGGAGCCTTTGCAATGGAAAACCCTTCTTCCAACATTCATGAAGAATATAAACGAAAAACAAGAATTTCTGCGGGCGGTTTACAGTCAATAATAAGAAACAGCGACCTCATGAACCCACTTAAGTATGGCACCATAGCAATCCAATTCCTACTTCACCGTGTTAGCAGATGGACAATTGCACCGATACTACTTATAACAGCACTTGTTTCAAGTTTCTTTGTTTGGCAAAATGGCCCTTTGTTTCAATCAATATTCATTTTACAGGCCCTATTTTATCTGTTAGGATTTCTAGGATGGTATTATAAAGAAAATAAAATTGAGTCTCGAATTCTTAACATTCCCTTTTACTTTCTTTTCATGCACTATTGCGTAATTATTGGATGGTTCAGATACCTACAAGGAAATCAAAAGGCCGCATGGCAAAAAGCAATAAGATTAAATTATAACTAAAAATAAATACAAAATAAATGAACACAGTAAATTTAAAATACGGAAAAAGCCAACATTTATTAAGCACAAGGATGCAATCTTTTCCATTGCTTGGAAAAATTATAAACAAAATTATTGGCTATACGAATATCGGCAATTATGCACGCTCGAAAGTATTTAAAAAGCACATAGGGCGGCTTGACCTGGCGAATATGAATAAAATTCTTGACCTGGGCTGTGGCTTTGGCGATAATGCCATTATGATGTCTCAAGGGCTACCAGACAAGAAAATATTTGGCTTAGATATAGACAAAACTGCTTTAAGTCGTGTAAACTACGCCAAAAACAAATTACAAATTAGCAACTTAACCTTGCACGAAGGGAAGATCGAAACACTGCCCGAAAGCGAATTTGACTTGATCTATTCAGTAGACGTATTTGAGCACATTCCGGTTGAGGAGATGCCGTTTGCAGAAGCCTACAAGAAATTAAAAAAAGGGGGATTTCTTGTAGTCAAAATTCCAAATAAGATTCAATACACCATCCTCAATGAGAAGCATTTTGCCGAACACAATAAATGGGTGGATCATGAACATCCCGGTCAAGTTTACCTGTTGAAAGATTTAGAAAACAGGTTCCTGAAAGAAGGATTTATCATTAATTTTGCCTGTCAAACAGATGGAGTATTTTCAAGACTTGCGTGGGAAATTGCGTACTTTGCAAAAAAAGGAGGAGCTATTACTCAGTTACTTGTTCTGCCCTTCTGCAAATTGCTCGTAAATCTTGATGTATTACTTTACTCAAATAATAATACAAAAGGAAATGCAATCACAGTAATCGGCTAGAAATTGTAAATTTAAAACATATGTATGGAATAGTTAATAAAGCAATTGAAGATCTAGTAACCGAAAATTACGGTTTAGAAAAATGGAAAGCGATCAGAAATCGAAGTGGAATCGATGTAGATTTTTTCCTATTAAACGAAGCTTATGATGATTCGATTACATACAAACTAGCACAAGCTGCTTCTGAAGAATTATCCATTACAGTTGATGAAGTACTGATTGCTTTTGGAGAATGGTGGGTTTTAAGGACCGGGCTACAGAAATATGGATCACTTATGGTTGCAGGGGGTAATAATCTCCGAGAATTTCTGATTAATCTTCCAAATTTCCATAATCGTATCAGTTTGATTTATCCAAAGCTTACTCCACCGGAATTCAAGATCTCAGATCTAAATGAAGGTTCTTTAAATCTTCATTATTTTTCAGGCCGCCCCGGATTAAAAGAATTCGTCCGCGGATTAATTCAAGGCTTAAGTAAAATGTACAAAGAAGAGGTGTCCATTGAATTAATAAATTCACGCGATGGCGGAGATGATCATGAAGTCTATACTATTTCTTGGATATAACTATGGAAAATGTTTTTGCCTCCTTAAATTCTGATCAGGTAAATAAAATTTTTCCGTTTTATCTGATTATTGATAAAAATTTGGTTATCAAAAGCTATGGAAATGTTTATTTAAAATTAACAGGTCGATTGGACGACCAATTATTTACAGATTTTTTTACAATTCTAAGACCTAAATTGAATGTAATTAATTTCGACAATCTTTTATCTTACAAAGATTCATTAATAATTTTTGAAATAAAAAATCATCCATTAAAATTACGAGGCCAATTCATTCGACCGGAATCGTCAGAGGAATTAATATTTTTCGGGTCGGTATGGATGAACAGCATCAAAGAATTTGAACAATCAAATCTCATTCTTACAGATTTTGCTTTGCATGATTCATTGGTTGAGATGCTACACATATTAAACAGCCAGGAAATTGTAACGGAAGATATCAAATCGCTTGTTTATCGAATGGGCCAGCAAAAAGACCAGCTCGAATCAAGGGAAACTAAATACCGAGACCTTGTAGATAATCTGTACGATGCCGTCTTAAGTTTTGACGAAAACAGCAATATTTTAGAATGCAACAAAGCTTTAAGCAATATTACCGGCTATACAGAGGAAGAACTTTTAAAAATGTCGGGAAAGGATATTACTTATGAAGAAGATTGGGCAATTGCGCATCAATCAACAAATGAATTACAAGAAAAAGGATTCATAAGTAATTTTCAGTTGAGATGTATTACAAAAACAGGTCAAATAAAAGACATTGAGATTAGCAGCAATGCTATTTTTGAAAATGGTGTTTACAAAGGATCAAGGGACATCGTGCGAGACATTTCAGACCGTAAAAAAATTGAAGAGCGATTGCGTGATCTTTCGATGGTGACAGAAGAAACATCCAATATAATAATCATAGCTGGTTCAGATCGAAAAATAGAATGGGTAAACAAAGGTTTTACAAATATTACGGGATTCACTTTAGAAGAAGTAGTTGGTGAATCACCCGGAAATTTTTTACAGGGAATAAACACCGATCAAGAAACTAAAAAAGAAATTTCAGAAGCGCTCTTTAAAGGCAAAAGTTTCAAAGGCACAATATTAAACTATTCCAAAAACGGCATTCCGTATTGGAATGACCTTTCAATTAATCCAATTAAAGGTACCGATGGAAATATTGTTAAATATATTTCTGTAGCATCTGATGTTACAGAATTAGTTAAAAAAAGTGAAGAATTACTGAACTCTGAGTTACGATGGAAATTTGCTCTTGAAGGATCAGGAGACGGAGTATTTGAGTTCAATACAGCGCAAAATAAATTTTATGGCACAGACAGCTTAAAATCTCTTCTTGGTTTTGAAATGGAAATTCCGGAATTAGATTTCGAAGACCTTATTTCAATTATCCATCCGGATGATAAGAAAAATGCAGTAAGCTCTTTTGTAAAACTACTTCATGGTGAAATAAGTACTTTTAGGCACGAACTTCGTCTGAGAAAAAACAATGGCATTTATGTATGGCTTCTAATTCGCGCTACCATAACAAAATTTGATGCTAACGGATTGCCGTTAATCATTTTAGGTACTACAACGGATATTACACACATCAAAGAAACAGAAAAAGAATTAATTGCAGCAAAAACAATAGCAGAGAGCGCTTCTGAATATAAAAATCAATTTCTTGCAACAATGAGTCATGAAATACGCACTCCTTTAAATGCGATAATCGGCTTGTCCAATTTAATGTTAATGGAGAAACCAACCGGTGAAATTCGTGAAAATTTAACTACTCTTTCGTTCTCTGCAAATCATTTACTTTCATTGATCAATGACATTTTAGATCTTTCGAAAATTGAAGCCGGAAAAATAGAATTCATGAATTCTGACTTTGATTTGGCCGCCTTAATGCAAGGAGTATATAACACATTTCTTCAAAAATGTAATGAAAAATATATTGACATTGAATTAAATGTAGACAAGACAATACCAAAGGTGCTAATTGGAGATTCACTTCGATTAGTTCAAATCTTAAATAATCTTGTAAACAATGCAGTTAAATTTACAGATAAGGGTTCTATTAAAATAAAGGTTAGCCCTATTGCTTTTGACAACAAAAAAATAAAATTATTGTTTGAAGTAATTGACACAGGAATTGGAATAAACCAAAACCAACAAATAAATATTTTCGACGACTTTGTACAAGCAGATGCAACAATCGTACAAAAATACGGCGGAACCGGTCTTGGTTTAACGATAATAAAAAATTTAATTGAATTACAGAATGGAAACATCAAAGTTGAAAGCCAATTAGGAGTTGGAAGTCGATTCTATTTTGATTTGTGTTTTCAAATCAGCAAATCAAAAATTACAAAATTAGCAAAGCAAGAAATTTTTGAAAACAATAACCTAACTTTGGACGGGATAAAAGTTCTTTTAGTAGAAGATATTGCAGTAAACCAGAAGGTTGCAGTAGCCTATTTAAACCATTGGAAAGCTAAAACAATTTGTGCATCAAATGGAAAAGAAGCAATTCAAATTTTTTCAAAAAATGATTTCGACATTCTTTTGATTGATATATACATGCCAATTATGAACGGGTTCGAGGCAATAAAAAAAATCAGAAAATCTAAAAAAGGTGCTTCGATTCCAATTATTGCACTTACTGCAAGTGCTGATACAAATACACTACAAAAAGCCATTGATTGCGGAGCGACTCTCTGTCTAAGTAAGCCATTTGTAGCTAAACAACTTTTTGAAACCATTTTTAAGTTAACTACAAAATTATCCGACTCTGAAAAGTTCCACTACACTCCCTCGAAAGATAATAACACCTCTTCAAAGTCAAAATCCAAGCAAAAACAAATAGACCTAACTATAATTGAAGAAGCTTCTCTTGGTGACCCTGTATTTATTACTGACATGATTGAACTTCTAAAAAAGGAAATACCTAACGTACTTACTGAATGCCAATTGAACTTGGATAAACGAGACTACGAGGGATTTTCATTGTCAATACATAAACTAAAAAACAGCCTAATACTGTTGGGCATGACAGGTTTAAAAAATACTCTTGTAAAACTTGAAAATGATTCAAAATCAGGAATTAATTTAAACGAATTGGATAATAATTTTTCTGAAATTCTTAAAACCTGGAAAAAAGCAAAAGTAGAATTAGATAATCTTGAAACCGAATAACTAATGAAACAAAATATGTAAATATCAGAGAAGATAAATTTTTATTAATTAGCGTTTACTTTTACAATACTCTTCCTTTGCATCAAACCATTTCTTAAAATTCCAATAACATAGACTCCCTGACTAAAATCTTGAATGTCAATTTCCAATTGAAACTGATCGGTATTTATATGTTTAATTACACGGCCACTTATATCAGCTATGGAAATGTCAACACTTTCTAAATCCTCTTTACTTTCGAATGAGACCATCATTTTGTCTGTTGCAGGATTTGGATAAATTACAAATTCTTTAGCTAATAATTCATCAATTCCGATAGTGCCACAAAACAAGACAGTATCCGGAGTAAAAGAATTTTCGATAAAAGAAATACTTGCTGTAGTCGGAAATACTGTAGTCACGGTCGTACCAGAACTATCAATAAAAGTTGGAGTCGCAGTAATAATATTAGCCAAACTAAAATCACAAGGATTAATCGAATAATTATATTTTTCTGCATACGCGCTACCCAAACTATCTGTAACGCTAAAAATAAAACCAGCTTCAACCAAACTACTTCCATCTGATGTCATTCCGTATGCACGACTACTTCCATTAGAACTTCCTGTCAAATAATAATTATTAAGTACCTCTGTAGATTTGTCAATAAAAAGTACAAGGTTGTTTTCAAATCCTGTACCATTGTTAGCATGACCCGTTAAAACTATTTCATTACTTCCAGAATTGCCAGGAGAAATACCATATGCCCGATCAATTGAAGCCGTTCCATAAGTTTTTGCTGATTGTAATGGTCCATTATTATCAAAGGTAGCTAATAAGCCATCCAGGTTTCCACTAGCTGTACCAGTACTTGAGGCACCGGATACATATAGATGACCTGAACCATCATCAAAGCTATGATAAAATGTTTCCGTTCCAATACCACCTACTGATTTGCCCCAAAGTAAACCACCTGCATCATTTAATTTAACCACGTACCCATCGAAATTTATTCCGGAACCCACTTGCACCAAACCGGTTAATGAGTAATTATTTCCATTGTCAATTGATACACCATTAAATTCCTGATTTATGTTTTGAGCAACAGCATTTCCCCAAATTATAAATCCCCCAGTGTCCACTTTTAAAACAAAACCGGACTTCAATGTAGTTCCAAAAGAATAAGTATATCCGGCAATGACCAGATCACCAGCATTATCAATAGCTAAATCATTTCCTTCGTCAATATCAGTACCTCCGTATCGATTGCTCCATAAAATATTTCCACTTGGATCAGTTTTAATCAGAAATATATCATCATAAGGAGGATTATTCTCAAAAGTATATCCTAATAATACTAAATTCCCAAACTGATCACATACAATCTTCGTCCCAAATACATCCAAGGTAAAAGCAAATGTTTTGCTCCAAACAAAATTCCCATCTGAATCTGTTTTCACTAAGAGAAGATCATCAAATTGAGTAGTAGTATTCAAGGTATTTCCGAAAAATGCATAGCCACCATCCAGAGTTTTGCATACACTGTAAAACTCATCATAAGCATTTGGATTGCCAAAGCTTTTTTGAAATTGAGTTTGACTGAAGGTTGTCATTGAAATCAATAGCAAAATTAATGTAGAGAAAATTACTGGTTTCATACTATAATTATTAGTGAATTCATTTTTTGTCAATGATTTGCAAAACTATCAAAATAATTTTTAAAACAAAAATAAATTGCACTAATAGAAATATCCCATTGATATCACGATAAATGTTATTCGAAAAACCCTCCTATTTCAAATTTTTTATCCGCAAATGGCGATACAAATTAAAAATATAATATCAAAATTCATTAATTGTTATTGATAATTTAAAATATTCCAGACAAAAAAGATAACGAACATCATAGGTTTGTTCAATTTTCAGCAATAAATGAAGAATCATCACTCTAATTATTCTAATGATCAACTAATGAAAAAATTTGACTGAAGCTCAAAATCTTAGTGTTCACTACATGGAGACTAAAAAACATATCCTACTAATAGACCATATTTTGTAACAGATGTCTCTAGGTATCTAAAATCGGAAAAACCATTTCCATTTTCAATTCTCACTTCAAAAGAAAATTTATTCATTCTTACACCTAATCCTGCTAAAAAAGATTGCTCATGCGCTCTAAACCCACTCAGCGCCTTTTCCTCTTCAATTGTAGTCGTTGTATAATACTTTACTACTTTTCGATTATTGTTTACAACATCGATCGCCAATCCGTTTGAAATACCTGCATTCACAAAGAATGTCGTACGTCCGATCAATCCTTTATATCGAATCATATTATTCAATTTTAAATACGAGGCTTTAAGTTCAGTATTATTTTCAGTCGAATTACTTGCATTTAAAACATCCAAATATTTACCATTAAATTTAAATGAAACAAATTGCAATTCATTATATACAGACCACCGTTGGCGGCTACGGGGAAAAATAATATCAAGAGAAAGTCCACCGGTCAATTTCAATGATTTTTTGTATTCAACATTCGATAAATAATTGAAAGCAGGTTCGTTGCATCGAATTTTAAGATTTGTTAATGAAAAGCCTGTGAACAAACCAAAATCCAAAATAAGACCCTCCTTTTCTTTCTTAAATTTTATAACTGAATTTGTGCAGGAATAATAATACTGAAAAACCTCTTCTAAATATGAACGCGCATAATCAGCATGTATCAGTTTCGACTGAATTGTGGAACAATCCTGCAAGTAAGCTGACAACTGATTTAAGTATCGTTTATTCTCTATAATTCCAGGCTTTCCATTTTGAATTCCACTATACTCTTTATAGATTAAAAGCACGTAATTCATATCATGTTTTATATAATATTCTATTTTTCCATTTGCATTTTTATAACAAAATAAACTTTTAGATCCACTAATAACAGTCTCAAGAAATACTGAGATTGTATCCAATATCATTTCACCATTATCATCAAGTACGTTTACCCTAACAGTAGCAATATCACTTTGAACAATTGCACTCACATATACTTCATCGCTAACACCAAACTCTTTAATCTGCCTATTTGAAAAACTCGTGGAGTTATCGTCCAATGAGCTCTTAAAATCTACTTTATCAGGGTTTTTATCCCAATTACGATAATCAATAAAACCCTTTAATGTATCTCCATTTAATTGAAGGACATAACCTGATAAATAATTTTCCTGAGCATTACTAATTATTGAAATTAAAATAAATATTGAAACTAAAAATAGTCTAGATACCAGATTACAAACCTTCATAATAAGTGTCATATGTTAATTACCAATTATTAATAAGTGTGTAATGTAAATAAAATAATATCCAAACCAAAATTTATGAAACTAATTGCTCAAAAAATCCTCCAATCTCCAATTTCGTATCCACAAAATGAATTTCGTAGATCCAAAATCGGTCATTGCCGTTTTTATCTTTTTCGCTCATCAATAAATTATTTTCAGGGTGAATATAATTGATGACTTCTTCTCCAACAATTACTTCATGAGGAAAATTACCGATTAAATGACCACAATGAATATTTCCATATTCCCATCCGTATTTTACTGCAAGCTTTTTTGTATAATTATAAAAGTCAGCTCCTGTTAAATAACTTTTGTTCTCATCATAGAATGCTTTTCCTTCTATCCAAGCCGATTCAATGTCTTGTTTCAATTTCAATTTCTTCTCGTCATGGCCAATAACATATGTTCTTCCGAAATCAGCTTCCCACTCTTCAAAGACAGGACCGAAATCAAAAAACAAAATGTCATCTTTCTTAAGTGTTAAGTCAGGAGGATTTTCTTTATACGGCAACAAAGTGTTTTTACCGGCGCGAACAATTCTTTTGTGCCAGTACTTTTTTATACCGAAGAGTTCGAATGCTAATTTAAATATTTCATCATTGAGTTGATGCTCTGATTTTCCTTCAGCAATCAATCCCAATTCTTGAATATTTTCAAATAATTTCGCAGCCTTTGCTTCAGCTTTGATAAGTTCTTTAATACTATTTGTCATATATTAAAAATAAGTATTCTTGAAATATAATCACTCTACAATTATTAATTCTGTCTGCCAGTTTTGTAATTCATTTTGCAATTTACAAATATAATATCCTCTTGATTGCCGAGAAAGATCAATCTCTGTTAATGAACTAAATTTATCAATGCTTAGAACACATTCCCCTAAAATAGTGTAAATATGAAGACTCCAATTACCTGAATCAATATTCAAAACCCTAAATTTTCCCAAGGTTGGATTAGGATAAACAATGAAAAAATTATTATCAGGCAATAAACTCACTCCAACATCCAGACACATTTGAGAGACATTTGCTCCACTGCCAATTTCGGAGGAAGTTGAACCTGTAATAGAATTTGGCGAAGTCACTAATGTGTGAGGAGTGACAACATTGGATGATGATAGCGAAACAATTGTTGGAGGAAAATTCTCATAGCATCCGGAATAACCATTTGCATCGCATTTTATCAGATAAGCATCATAACTTACATTCCCTGAAAATGTCCATGTAAAACCGCTGATGATATAGCCTCCATCCGATGTTTGCTGAACACTATGTCCTTCATCAATACTTACTCCGCCAAACATTTTTGACCAGAGTGTATCTCCTACGGAATTTGTTTTGATTAAGTATACATCACTTGTATTTCCGGTGCCATAAAAACTATAAGTTGTACCGACAATGATATATCCACCATCTGTAGTCTGTTGTATATCGTTTCCAAAATCTGCCATTATACCGCCAAATGTTTTCGTCCAAATAGTGTCTCCACCGGAGTTTGTTTTAATCACGTAAACATCCGAATTTCCTGCACCAAAACTTCCAGTATAACCAACCAGTACGTAGCCGCCATCGGTGGTCTGTTTCACGCAGTTTCCATAATCATGTGAACTTCCTCCATACTTTTTAGTCCACAAAGTGTCTCCTATGGAAGTGGTTTTAATCAGATATGCATCAAAATTACCTGCGTTAAGAGAAGTAAATCCAGCTATAATAAATCCATGGTCAGAAGTTTCTTGAACTGAATAACCATTTTCAGTTGAGGTGCCGCCAAATGTTTTGGACCAAAGTAAATCTCCTGTTGAATCGGTTTTCAACAAATACAAATCAAAATAACCTGCTCCAAAACTGTTTGTATATCCTACAATAATATAACCGCCATCACTTGTTTGTTCTACGGAATTCCCGCCATCTTCATTCATTCCGCCGTAAGTGTTTGTCCAAAGTGTATCGCCGGAAGAATTAGTTTTCATCAAATAAACATCTGTTGCACCCTGCCCAAAACTACAGGTACTTCCTACAAGAATATATCCTCCATCTGTTGTTTGCTTGACATCGTAGGCAATATCAATACTATCGCCCCCAATAGTTTTAGTCCAAATAGTATCACCAAATGAATCTGTTTTGATCAGATAAACATCAACGGTATCGTTGCTAAAACTTTTTTCATACCCAGCTAAAATATAGCCTCCGTCAGTAGTCTGTCGTGCTGAAAAGGATTGATCATCTAAAGATCCACCAAGTCTCTTTTGAAAAGTGATTTGGGCGAATGAAATATTCAATACCCAAAATTGAATAGCTAAAAGTAGCAGTTGTTTTTTCATTGTATTTCTGTGTGCAATATATTGAAACTTGAAGGAAAGTAAAAAACAAACTCCAAATTTCAATATTTGGTCAATGAGTTAATTCAAAGGGTGAGCCTTGAAATATTGTCACTGCTTCACCAATCGATACACCTTTTCGACATCTCCGGAGATCTTCAGCATATAAACACCAGGCGCCAAATCAGTTAAATTGATTCGACATTTTTCATCATCTATTACACCGCTTAAAGCAATCTTGCCTAAATAATTTGATATCGTATACTTAGAATTCAAATTCAAACGATCATTATTTACAAAAACGAAATCAGTTACAGGATTTGGAAAAACAGTCATATTGTTAACAATCAAATCCTCGACTGGTGTGACGAGACTATTAAAATAATTGCTCAAAAATGAACTTAGATCCAAGATGTGGAGTTTCTGCGGATTATTAATAATTGGAGGCTGAATAAATGACTCGTTTGAAATATAATATTTCAAACCATCTGTCGTACAAATACCTTCTACCTGATGAAATCCAAGGGACAAATTCAGTTTTCGCTTATTGCCAATAAAATAATTGAAATTTTCAAAGTCATATAACAGATAAATGAATGGCTGCAAATAAATCGAATATCCACAGAGAGAAATTAGTCTTTTTGACTCTAAATAAGTTGCTCCGGTGATCAATCCTTGTATATCAAGTGTTGCTCTCCAATTTGCACTATAATTTCCGGGAGTTTTAGGAAGGGAATATAACGTCGTTTTTTTGCTCACCCATTGCTTTGTAAAAAGATAAATGCTATCGTTTGATACAATAAAAGCTTCACAATCAAAATCTGTATTATTAGAACCTGTTGGCGAAAAATCTACCTGATCAGAATATGAAAATGAAATTGTATCGATAATTGGCGAATTAGCAAGAATAGAATTTTTAGCTATTCGCAAAATCTTCAAGTCCGTTCGATTTCCATTTACATTATTTCCGAAATCACCTATGTAAACAAAATTGCTGTCTTGAGAAATTTCCTCCCAGTCAATATTGACAACATTGCTAAGAGGATACGCTTGAAGTAAATTTCCGTTTAGCGTGTCCAGTGAATAAATATTTGTATCACTGTTATCATTATGAGTCCAGAGTTTTTCATTCCAATTAATCAATCCGGAAGTTTCAATAAAATTTGTACCCAGATTAAAACTTGCAATTGGTGTAATTGATGCGGACCCATAAACACAACTTCCATCATTAGCTGTAGCGTTTACGTTGTAGTTTGAAGCAAGAGGATCTGTGCATCCGGGAATTTGGGCGCTAGTAAATATTGGAAATATAAGCATGATAATCAAT
>CAYHCU010000049.1:0-14521 GCA_964355035.1 uncultured Flavobacteriales bacterium
TAAGGGAGGAGAGGAAGATAAAAACCTACAAGATTCATTCAGAATATAGCTGTCACCATTAGCAAAATGTAATCATTTAACAAATCATATTAAGAACTAAGTTTTGTTTGAAAGAGGAAAATGCTGCAAGCATCTTGTAGCGAATTGCTTTCCCCAATCCCTTCTCAAACGATGCATCCGTCATCCTGCAAAGGAACTTGTAGGTCTCTTTGTACGACTGATTGTTCATCGCAATTTTATCTTTAGACTCGCTGAGCACAGTTTTAAGGGATCCATTAGATACAATTTCGAAGATGTTTTTATTTACTCCCCGGAAAATGAATGGGAATCTTGCCGTCGCCTTTATTGCCGTCGCCTTCAGGCGACGGCAATAAAGGCGACGGATAAATGAACAAACTAGACTCCGGCTTTAGCCAAAAGTGTAGTATCAATGTGGACAGAATTATCCTTAACTTTCGCCTATTATTTTTTGACTTACTTCCATGAAAGTTCTTAACTCCACACAAATCAAATCAGCGGATCAATATACGATCCTCAATGAGCCTATATCCTCTATCGATTTAATGGAAAGAGCTGCTGAAAGATGCTGCGAATTCTTGCCGCCAACAGGTCAGTGGGATCATTTAGTTGTGATTTGTGGAATCGGAAACAATGGAGGTGATGGATTGGCAATTGCCAGAATGCAAACTGAAAACTATCAATCAGTTCGTGTTGTTGTTTTGCAATCATCGGAAATTTATTCGGATGATTTTATTCTGAATTTAAATCGTTGGAAAGAGGAGAATGGCAAGGTGCAGATTGTTCTCAATGCAAGTGAACTTTATATACATGCCGATGAACTCGTCATCGATGCAATATTGGGAACCGGAGTCAATCGTCCGGTGGAAGGTTTTTTGGCAGAATGTATTGAAGCCATTAATCAACAAGCGGCTTTTGTAATTGCAATTGATCTGCCGAGTGGAATGAATTCTTCCGCACCTACACTTGGTCCAATGATAAAAGCCGATTTAACATTGACGATTGGTGCTCCGAAGCCTGCATTGTTTTTTTCGGAGTCGGCGGAATTTGTGGGTAAGTGGAAGTTGGTTTCAATTTACGATGATGAAACTGTTTTTGCAGAATACGAAGAAGCTCCTGATACCGTAGATCGTTCAATGGCCGGTGCAATTTTGAAAGTACGCACGCAATTCACGCATAAAGGCACGTATGGCAAAGCGTTGATCGTTGCAGGCTGTGAAGGGAAATATGGAGCAGCAGTACTTGCAGCTCGTGCATGCATGCGTAGCGGTGTCGGATTGTTAACTGTTCAGGTTCCTTCCAATGCAACACAGCTTATCCATCAAACAACTCCGGAAGCACTTTTGAGGTCAGATGAGAGTCCAACAAGGATCACTCATGTTGAAGATTTTGAAAAGTTTGATACACTTGCCATTGGACCAGGCATTGGTACTGCGAATGAAACAATTGATGCTTTTATTTCATTGATTAAATTATATCGTAAGCCGATGGTCATCGATGCGGATGCATTAAATATTTTAAGTGAACATCCTGATCTTTTTTCGAATCTACATGAAAATTCTATCCTCACACCGCATCCAAAAGAATTCGAAAGACTTTTTGGAAAAAGCGAAAATAGTTTTGAACGATTGGAGAAACAAAAGAAACAATCGGCATTGCATAAAGTAATCATTGTTTGCAAAGGACATTTTACAACAATTACTACCCCTGATGGACGGGTTTTTTTTAATATGAGTGGTAATTCAGGTTTAGCAAAAGGAGGTAGTGGCGATGTACTGACGGGAATACTAACAGCGTTATTGGCGCAAAATTACACGCCTGCCGAAGCAGCAGTCTTGGGTGTATTTATTCACGGTCATTCCGCTGATCTACTCGCTTTGAATATGCATGAGGCAGGAATTTTACCGAGCGATGTTATTGAAAATCTACCTTATGCTTTTATGGATATTTCATTATGTGAATAAGTTTGATATTTTTTATATTTTAGCCTCCATAAATCAAACCTAACTAACGCTATGAAAAATTATCAGAAAATTGCTGCCATTGTTTTTATTGGTGGATTGTCACTTGTCGGAGTCCTTGGATTTAAGCCGGCTCAAGCACCAACACAATACACACAGGTTACAACTATTGAATCCGTTGTTCCGGGTGGATTGGGTAGGTCACGTATGATTACGACTGATCCAAGTGGTGAGTACAAAGAATTGGATATGGAGAATTTTTTCTCAATGGTAGGAATCAACTTTAAAAACGTTCGTAAGAATGACAAGACAATCACTGATAAATTAAATCAGATGACAGAAGAAGGTTGGACATTAGATCAAGTGAACTCCGGTGTTTACAGTGCTGATAAAAGCACAGGCATTTTCGTGACGCGATATCTGTTTAAAAAATAAGTTTTGTTATTATATTTTAGTTCATGAAAAAAAACGGATAGAAAGAAAAATGAATTTCAATTTTGATCTGCGAAATCCGCGGTATCTGCGGGAGAAAATCAACTGCATTTATTTCCCGCAGATACCGCGGATTTCGCAGATCAAACGCAGAGAAAATATGTTTCTATTAGGTTCAGTGCCATAATTTTTTTTAGGGCTTCAACAACTACAGCACTCCTCTTCGAAATCAATTGCTGTAATAATCTCTAGGAACGACAGCAAAAGCAATCCAATACTTCCTAAAACGCAGTGGTGTTTAGCGGAAGGTTTTCTTTAGATCTCCGCAATCACCGTTACTCCGCCTTTCACCTTCTGATTCATGCCAACTTTTATTTTTGCATTGAGAGGAAGGAAAAGATCGACACGAGATCCGAATTTAATGAAGCCTAATTCTTCTCCTTGCTTTACCATCCATCCTGCTTTTGGATAACAAACGATTCTTCTTGCCAATGCTCCTGCAATTTGTCGGAGTAAGATGGGAGTTTTAGTTCCATTCTCAATGACAACAGTAGTTCGTTCGTTTTCTGTAGATGATTTCGGATGCCAGGCAACAAGATATAATCCTGGATGATATTTCGAATAAGTAACTTGTCCGCTGATAGGATATCTGTTCACATGAACGTTGAAAGGCGACATAAAAATTGAAACCTGAATACGACGATCTTTCAAAACTTCTGTTTCAGTTGTTTCTTCGATGACAACCACTTTTCCGTCAGCCGGAGCGATGATGTGTCTTTCGTTTCTTGAAATATCCCGACTTGGACTACGAAAGAATTGAAGCACGATTAAAAAGAGAAGTACGGAAACGGAGATGATTCCGATTTGGATGGTTCTGTATTCGGCATTTAAAAAAACATCGGCGGCAATATTTATCGCCAGTAAAACAATTATTGTAATTGCTAACGAAGCATATCCTTCTTTGTGAATTGTCATTTTGTGTGCCTTTTATCTTTTAGAACGGGTGCAAAATAAAAAAAAGGAGATAACAATCTCCTTTTTTTGTAAAGAACTTAGAGGAATTAGTAACTGCCTCTGGATTTTAGCGCTATCGATACTTTTTCGAGAGCAAAAATATAGGCAGCAATTCGCAAGGTTACCTTATGTTTTTCAGCGACAGCCCAGATGTTCTGGCTGGCACGGATCATATATCTGTCTGCACGTTTGTTGATCTCATCTTCCGGATAGTAATATCCAAAACGGTTTTGTGTCCATTCGAAATAAGATACTGTTACGCCACCACCATTTGCTAAAATGTCCGGAACAACGTGAATACCTTTTTTCGAAAGAATTTCATCGGCACCAGCTGTGATAGGGCCATTTGCTCCTTCAACGATTAATTGAGCTTTAATTTGATCAGCATTTGCTTGAGTAATTTGATTTTCCAAAGCACAAGGCGAAAGTACATCAACATCGAGAGTCAGTAATTCGTCGTTGGTAATTTCTTTACCGCCTACAAAACCTTTCAAAACACCGTGATTTGAATTACGGTAGGCAATTGCTTTCTCAATGTTAATGCCTTTAGGATTGTACCAAGCACCGGTATGGTCACTGATGGCAACAATGCGAATTCCATGTTCGTCCATGTGTTTAGCAGTAATTGAGCCTACATTTCCGAAACCCTGAACAGCACCGATTGCTTTTTTAGGATCCATTTTAATTTTTTTCATTGCTTCTAAAGCAGCAACTGTAACACCACGACCTGTAGCTTCAACGCGACCTTCAGAACCACCAAGGTGCAACGGTTTACCTGTTACAACACCGGGAGTGAAAGCACCTTTGAGTTTAGAGTATTCATCAACTATCCATGCCATTTCGCGTGGGCCGGTTGCAACATCAGGAGCGGGAATATCTTTGTCGACACCAAATACATCTACCATTGCAGCAGTATAAGCGCGTGTCAAGCGCTCCAATTCGCCTTCAGATAATAGAGAAGGATCTACGGTGATACCGCCTTTAGCGCCACCGTAAGGGATGTCAGCGATTGCACATTTCCATGTCATCCATGCAGCAAGTGCTTTTACTTCATCGAGGTTCACTTCCATTGAGTAACGGATACCACCTTTTGACGGACCGCGACTGGAGTTGTGAATAATTCGGTAACCTTCGAATACTTTGATTTTACCATCATCCATCTTAATCGGCAGACTAACCAGGTACTGACGGTAAGGAGTTTTGAGAATGTTGTAAGTGTCTTCATCCAGATTCATGATCTTTGCAGCGACGTCGAAACGTCTGATCATTGACTCATAAGGATTCGTTGTGTCTTTTGACATTTTTTGTTTTTCTACTTGAGTAATCATCGTAAATAATTAGGTTGGCGAAGGTAGGACATTTTTAATAAATCCACAGGATGATGGTCATGTTGCCTTGTATTCGTGTGTTTTTCAGGGCATTGTGCTTTGTTGAAAGCTCGGATATTGAAACTATTCATTATCCGGGGAGTGAACAAAATTTTTCGCCTAATTTGTATCTGCACCGGAAGAAGGGGGTTTCGTTAGCAGTCGTTCCTAGAGATTGTTAATTCCGGAGGTGAGTGCAGAGGTTGCGGAAGCATTTTTTTTATCCCGCAGATTTTCCTTTAGACCCGCAGATTACGCAGAAAAACGCAGAATTTTTACGAAACAATTTATACGGGAATTTTTTTTGAAACGTTCTCGAATTAAATTACTCGCCAACTTTTAATTGGAGTTTTTTTTGTACTCAAATCTTTGCCTTAAAAAAAACTCCAGCAACCTCTCCCTTATTGCCTTATAACAACAGCATTCGCCTTAAAAACCTGACGATCACTTATTATATTTACAACATACACTCCGGAAGGCAAGCTACTCACATCAAGTTTATTCCCTGCCATTTTATTAATCGAAGAAACCAATCGGCCATCATACGAATAAATATTTATTCTTTTAATATCTCTTAATGCAATTCCTTCTATGTAGAAATACTCACTTGATGGATTCGGAAATAAATGAATAGCTATTTGCTCAACATCCGTCATTCCTGTAGAACAATCTTTTACACCCAATCTGTAATTGGGATTGTTGGGAAAGGTGGATAAATTGGAAATCGCAATAGGGAATGTCAGTCCATGTTTAATCACATTACAAGCAACACCAGGCGAATCAGGTTGATCAATATAGCTAATACACAAATTTCCTGCAGAGGAATTAATATAAATCTTCCCATCCGGAGCGAGCGTAGGCCAGGTGAGATTGACGTTAAAAGGACAATTAAATGTATCTAATGAAGCTACTGTAACCTGTGAATTTAAAATATCCACTGCCGCTAAATCAAACTGATTGACTTCCATAATAGAGGTAATGTATAGAAATCGGGAACTTTGCGAAAATTCACATGCTCCTGTGAATAACATACTATTTGGAAAGAAACTGGCTGGCTTAAATAATTCATCTGAAAATATCCCATAACATCTGTCAAAGTGCATCAGTGACATTCCTGTATTCACATCGTATCTGCAATACCATTCGCCATCCTGTGAAAAGACAGCCCGATTTGGATGGGACTGACCGGGATGTGTTGTTCCATATTGTATAGTATCAGCAATAATTCCGGAAGATGTCAATAGAATTCGATGGTACGTATTAGTTTGATATTGCGGAACAAATATCCACCAATCTTTTCCATTACCATGCTTGCAGGATGTTAGTAAACCTGTAGTCAATAGATCATAAAAAATCGGAATATTCTTTTGAACAACTCCCCCGAGACCACCATTCAACGTCATATCAATTGTTGTGTACATTAACTTACGCGCCTCGCCTAATGGGCTTGAATCAATGTCGCAGGTGGTATGAAAAATATAATAGAAATTTGAATCGGCCGGAGAAGGCAGAATGAGAAGACTTTGTGGCAAAGGAATACCATGAGGTGAATAAGAAGTGCTACAATTACTCTGATTCAAATCACGGCCATTGAACATTGTGTCACCAGAAATATCGGCAACATAATCACCATTCGTGTAAAATAATAACTGACCTTGAGCATCGGACATAGCTCCATTTGAAATAACGAAATTCATACGAGTTGTAATACTATCAATAATTAGATTTGGATTAAATGTCAGTAAAATTCTATTTGCACCATAGTAACCTAGCGTCCAATTCTGATCGTGTTTTTGGCTAAAGGCAGTTTGTCCCAATAATAATAAGCCTATAAAAGTAAACAGTTTCATGTAAAAATAATTTAAGCCTACCGGCATTAAGTACCGGTAGGCGGTTAAAAAAATAATTAATTACGAATTATATATCCGTTCAATTTTTCATTTGGAGCAGATAAGGTATACATGTAAACACCTTGAGCTAAGTCTGTCAGATCAATTTGTTGATCAATGATGTTTCCACTCAATGAAACAGATTTCACGATTTCTCCCAACAAATTGCTAAAATCTAGTACATATTTTTGGTCGATTCCAGAAATAATTTTTATTTGAACTTTATCTGTCGCCGGATTTGGAAATAAACTTACTCCAATACCATTTACTGAACGTTTTCTGAATGAAATTCCTGCAACAGAGCAAGCAGTGTTATCATCATAATACATGTTGTGAGAAGAAAGCGAAAGTAATCCGCGGGCTTGAAAAACTGCATCGCCGCCTGCAAGCGGACACTGGTTTGCAATATATTCAAGTACGTCAATTTGGGAAGCAGTAAGGTGATAATTTCCAATGGCAACTGTTTGAAGATATATTTCATCCACCTGCTTTTGATTGGCGTAAATAATTTCGCTGGTAGAAATTCCGGAATTCATCATTTCAGCACTTGCATTTAAATTATCTACTTGTAGATTGACAGGATCAACAATAGCAATATTCTCGTTGTACTTGCTTTCAATTGTTGTTAGTTTACTTGTCAAAACAATACTTAAAGAATCTTTTTCAAGTTGGGATATTGAACTGTCAAGCAATAATTTCCCGATTGAATTACTTTCATTGATCTCTAGTTTAAGGTCATTGATATTCGCCGCTAATGAAATTTGATCTGCCGGAGTTACTACGTTTACAGATAAAGCATCTTTCATTGCCTGATACGAATACAAATCTCCTGAAAGATGTGCATTGTAAAAGTCTGTCAATTGTGGTGTAAGAAGTGAAGCATCCATTCTTGATATTTTCATAAATATTTCCTGACGAACAAATTCATCTATTTCAAGAGAATATTCTGACAATCCTAAAGTTCCATTGTCTAATAAATATTGTTCTTCAGTCGTAATTGAATCATTTAGTGCTAAATCAGGTAGACAAACATCACTGCATCTTAAAATCGGCATGTTAGGTATTAATCCAAACCACCCACTAGCAGGAATAATGATATCCGGTAAGTATGGAGAGTAATTTTGAACTTCAAAAAGAGATAGATTATAAGGGCAACTATTACAAATTGCAACTGTACTTGAAGTGGTGTTTACCCACTTATTGAGTTTATCAGATTGCGCACCAATTATAGCAGTACTGTTTAAATATAATCCGGCATCAAGATTATCTATAAAAGTATTTTCTATTAAATTCACTACACCACAATTTCCGGTAAATCTCATTCCTACCTCTCCTCCAATACCAACATTACATTGAACCAATGGATCACCTGACTCAACAAAGCAATATAAACAATTTTTAGTATTTTCTTCAGCGTAATCTTTAGTAACAGAAGAACACTTGATTTGGTTACCTTTCCCACCTTGATACTTCCACCCAAATTCAGGAATACTACTATAAAATAGGATGTCACATTGATTTGTAAAAGAATAATTTACATTAGTCATGAGCACTCCGCCATACGCAGAATAAGAAGATACTGAATTATCAATAAAAAATTTGTTTTGTGCAATACCATTCCCTTTATCAAGTACATTCATTCCTATGCCACCACTTGTGCCACCAGTCCAATTCATAAAAATGGCGTTGTTCCGTACTATCATATTGTGTACAAAATCATTATATAATAAGTTCATTCCATATTTACTTGCATAAATAATATTTCCACTAATCAAAACAACTTTATCAGGGCATTTATAGACATTAATACCTTCTTCCATATCATCCATTTTGCAATTGAAAACATCAGCATTAATTGTAACCGCATACACACCATATTTACAACTATTCATCGTTGTAATGGTATAGCTGAAACCTAGACCTTCCACACTCAAAAAATAATTCCCATTACCACCATTTGCATAAATAGCGCTTCCATCAAAGAAGTTTGCATAAACAGGATCCGGTTGAATTTTTTCAAAGTAACTGTTCTTTATATCTATGTTAGATTCAACTGCACAAATTCCATTATTTAAGTCGTTGAAAGTTAATTTATCGACAGCACCTTCAATTACCGCATTGGTATTGTTAAAATAAATACCTGCAAATGTTTTGGCGGCAGTTGTAACTGTATTTGCAATCAGACTTCCTGTACAAGTGAAAGAAACATCATTCATATAGAATGAAGTAAAAACAACCGGCGACAAGGATGGTTTTGTGTAAATGCCTACGTAATCTTTGTCAAAATTCACTTTTTCCAAATATGTATAAGAAAGCGGCTGCAATTCAACAGCGTATTCGGCATTTTCAAGAAGCGAATAACTAATTACAAGTTTACCTCCTAACTTATTTAATATACCTCCCCACATATAGGTACAAGCATTAGTAAGAATAGACGAAGTAATGTTAAGGTAGCCACCGTTTTCAATATAAATATGTCCACCTGAAATAATACCAATTGTTGCTCCGGTAATATTTAAGGTTCCACCACTTTGAATAACAATGTCTGAATAGATGGACATGTTTGTGTTGTAGGTTACATAACTGTTGATGTAAACAGTCGGTTGGGGAGAACATAGCGAATACGAAGAATACGTATTCCCTAAAAGGAGAATAAAAAATAAATAAATTAACCTAAGGTTGAAGGTTGGTTGTTGGTTGTTGGTTGTCATGATAAATTTTTTAATATTAAAAAAATAATAGAGACAAGGTATGCAAATTAAAATACGAAAGACTAATTTTGAAAAAACTTATTTTTTAAGGGGGCAACAACTATAATAAAGAAAATCAGGCTTTTCCTTGAAAAATCCAATTACATCTTTACTGAATCCAACTCACAAAATACTGAGGTAGAAAAAAACAAAAGGAGCAGAGATAAAAAGTGCATCGAAGCGATCAAGGAAACCGCCATGGCCAGGGATTAAAGATCCGGAGTCTTTTATTTCAAGGCTACGTTTAAACAATGATTCAATCAAATCACCAAGAACTCCGGTGATGAAAATAATACCTGCAATAACCAACCATTGTGTTAAGGAGAAGGCAGTACAATAATGTGCCACTCCAAAAGCGACACCGAATGCTAAGATTCCACTTCCGACAAAACCTTCCCAGGTTTTTTTGGGACTGATACGTTCGAAAAGTTTATGCTTTCCCCAAATTCTTCCTGCAGTATATCCGCCGGTATCACTTCCCCAAAGAATCATAAAATAACCGACTAGATTCAACGGTTTATAGCCTTCGCCGATTCCATGGTAGGAGATCAGAAAAAACATGAACAGCGGAGCAGAAATATAGATATTTCCTAAGAGTGTGTAGGCGATATTGGTAAATGGTTTTTCGGATTTGGTGTAAAGCTCGCGGATAAAAATCAGATAAGGCAGAATAAAAAGAAGAGGAAGGAGATTGATGTTGGCCATAAAAGAGCCGAATATCATTGGTAAAAAAAGTATTAACCCAATGGCCAAACCAAGAGCAGTGTGAGGTCTGATCTTATTGCTTTTTGAAAGCTTGTAAAATTCAAACAGCGACATTGTAGAGATGAAAGCAATCAGCAAAAGAGACGAAAGCTCGCTATACAATATCGCTGTAAGCATGATTGCAACGCCAATAACTCCGGTAATAATTCTTTGTGTTAAATTGCTCACAGTTGATTCTGTTCAATAATAATTTTCGCTAAGATAGCATCATCTTTTTTAGCATACACTTCAATTTCACCCAGCATTGTATAACTTGAATCTCTTTTGTCGAGTTTGACTGCTTCTATTTCTTGATCTCTCAATACTTCAATTACAATTTCTACCCGATGAGGCAGTGTTGAAGTATAGATCAATTCCCAGCCCTGCATGCGAAATTATTTAGCGTCATCGATGAGGAAGACAAAAATATCTCGCGGTCCGTGTGCAGGTGTTACCAGCGTTTTTTCGATATCAGCTGTACGACTGGGCCCGGTCAAGGATGCAATCATAGACGGAAGTTGGTCGTTGTATTTACTTTTGATAAGCGTCAGGGCATCCTTCAGTTCAGGGACCAATTGAGATGTATATGCCATTACAATATGAATGGTAGGGACTACAAATAGCTTGCGTCCGCTTCCTAATTTGCTTGAGATAATAACGCTTCCTAAGCGGGCAACAAGTGCTTCACAACCTGTGATGGCCACGATTCCTTCGGGAAATTTTTTATCTTCTTTTGTATAGGGAAATTCAATCTGGTCCATAAAGTCAGTGATCTTTTTTTCCTGACAATAGAATTGTTTCCATTTATTTTCCTGAGCGAGCATAATTACATTCTCAAGAAATTCCATTTCGTTTTCACAAAAAACAAATTGACCACCAACTTTAGTAAAAGCGGCAGCAAAACGTTCTTCGAGGCTATCTCCTTCTGTGACATAAATATTTTTCTCCCAATCGATAGTCGGAAAACGAGCAGTTGTTTTATGAATAAGAGCTTTGCGAATCTTCTTTAAGATCTTTTCTCGCGAAGTAGTGTCTTGCATTCTTTGAAATTGGAGAGTGGATTATTCTGTTGAAGAAGGCAATGGATCGGATGGAGAAATCATCGCTGAACTTTCGTCATGAGGAGCAGTTACGATAGCGGGAATTGTGTCTGTAGACGTTCCTGTATTAGCGGTGCCAATGAGGTGTGCCATTTCACTTTTATCTTCCCACATTCTCTTTCCGAAAATTGTTTCAAGATCTTCTTTGAACAAAACTTCTTTTTCAAGTAAGTGGCCTGCAAGTTGGTGAAGTTTTTCTTTATTTTCAGAAAGAATTTTTTTCGTGCGTTCGTAAGCACCTTCAATCAGTTTTTTAACTTCATTGTCGATTAACTCAGCAGTCTTTTCACTATAAGGTTTTCCGAAAGTATATTCTTGTTGTCCGGAAGAATCATAGAAACTGACATTCCCAATTTTATCATTCAGACCGTAAATAGTCACCATTGCATAAGCTTGTTTGGTGATTTTTTCCAAATCACTCAAAGCACCGGTTGAAATTTTTCCGAAGATAATTTCTTCAGCAGCCCTTCCACCCAAAGCAGCGCATATTTCATCCATGATTTGCTCAGTCGTTGTGATTGATCTTTCTTCAGGAAGATACCAAGCAGCTCCAAGAGAATTTCCTCTAGGTACAATTGTAACTTTAATAAGTGGATGAGCATATTCCAGCAACCAGGAAACAGCAGCATGACCTGATTCGTGATAAGCGATTACTTTTTTCTCATGCTGAGAAATAATTTTATTTTTCTTCTCTAATCCACCGATAATACGATCCACAGCATCTAAGAAATCTTGTTTTTCAATGGCTGTTTTATTTTTACGGGCAGCAATCAAAGCTGCTTCATTACAAACATTTGCAATATCAGCTCCTGAAAATCCGGGAGTCTGGCGAGCAAGAAAATCGATATCAAGTGCAGCGCTGATTTTTAACGGCTTCAAGTGAACGTTGAAAATTTCTCTTCTTCCATTCAAATCAGGAAGTTCAACATAAATTTGTCTGTCGAAACGACCCGGACGTAAAAGGGCACGGTCAAGAATGTCGGCGCGATTAGTTGCTGCTACGATAATTACTCCTGAATTACTTCCGAATCCATCCATCTCAGTCAGCAATTGATTGAGGGTACTTTCTCTTTCATCATTTGAAGAAAAAGAAGGTGATTTCCCGCGTGCTCTTCCGACAGCATCAATTTCATCAATAAAAATAATACACGGTGCTTTTTCTTTTGCCTGGCGGAAAAGATCACGAACACGAGACGCTCCAACTCCAACAAACATTTCCACAAAATCAGAACCGGAGAGAGAAAAGAAAGGTACTTGTGCTTCACCGGCCATTGCTTTTGCAATAAGAGTTTTGCCTGTTCCCGGAGGCCCGACAAGTAGCGCACCACGAGGTATTTTACCTCCAAGTGTTGTGTATTTTTTAGGATTTTTCAAGAAGTCAACAATTTCCATAACTTCTAATTTTGCTTCTTCTAATCCGGCAACATCATTGAATGTTACTTTCACTTGAAGATCTTTATCGAAGAGTTGAGCTTTTGATTTCCCGATATTAAAGATTTGGCTTCCGCCACCTCCGCCACCACCCATTCGGCGCATAAGGAAAACCCAAATTAGTACGAGAAAAACTCCCGGAATAATCCAATTGAGGAGAAACTCAACATAGCCTCCTGTTTCTTGGTCGTATTCAATGTTTACTTTTTCGTTTTCAGGAAAATCTTTTTGAGCTTCTTCAACTTTTTTTGCAAACAAGTCAATAGGGCCTGTATTTATCCGATAATGTGGTCCTTCATTAACAACTTGAGGCAAGCTTTTATATCGAAGGTCTTTATACTTCGGTTTCTTTAGTAGTGAATCTTTCTTAATTGTAATATGCGCGATTTTCTCAGTGATGACAATTTTTTGTACATCATGCTGGGCAAGCATATTTTTTTCAAAGTCATCGATACTAGTTGGTGCTTCTACTGTTCCCCAATGAAATAATTGAGTTACAATAAGAACGACTATGATGATGCCATAGATCCAGTAGAAATTAAAATTAAATCGTGGTCCACCCGGGAATTTTTTTCCGGCATTGCCTTTCGTTGAATCACTTTTGTTGTCACTATTTTGTTGTTCGCTCATTAGAATAAAAAGATTGGTATTATAAAGATTAAGTCAAGAAGAGTGCCTTTAAAGGAATTCCCGACAAATAGTCATTGTTTATCAGTTTTATATATTAATTGCTACTTGCTATTTTTTGTATTTCCGCATCCGCCCATAACCTTTCGATGCCATAGTAGTCGCGTCTTTCTTTTTGGAAAATATGAACCACCACATTGAGGTAATCAAGCAAAAGCCATTCAGATGTGCCTTGACCTTCTTTGTGGAAAGGGTCTTCGCCGTTTTTTTTATAGACAAACTCCTCAACAGATTTAGCAATTGCATCAGTATGAGTTTTGGAATCAGCATGGCAGACAATAAAAAAGTCGGCAACAGAATTTTTTAGATTCCTTAAATCAATAGAAACAATCTCCTTAGCTTTCTTTTCCAGCATACCTTCAATAACAAGGTCGCGAAGAATTTCAGCATCATTTACTTTTCGAATTGTTTTTTTTACTACTTTTCGCGTAGGAGACTTCGTCTTTTTAATCATTAAGGGGATGTAGGTTATTATTAATATTGGTGACGCAAAAATAGGGAAAATATTGTAGACCTTTAGTGAACCGTTGCTGATATAGTTTAGTTTAATAAAGATGCATAAAGAGTTAACGACCTTATTCACAGGAAGGCAGATTATCGAGATTCAGACTGTGGAATCTACGAATTCATACCTTTCAAGCTTACTAAAGACCCAATTGGTGCCGGAAGGCAGCGTGGTCATGGCTATTAGTCAGATGTCAGGAAGGGGCCAAATGGGAGCTCGATGGAGCAGCGAAGACGAGAAAAACCTACTTGTCAGTTTTGCATTTTACCCAACATTTGTTGTTCCCCGGAATATTTTTCTGCTCAATAAGACCTATGCGCTAGGGGTTTATGATTTTATTCGATCAATTTTAGGGAGTGATGTTAAAATAAAATGGCCAAACGATATTTATTGGAAAAGAAAAAAGCTAGGGGGGATTTTGGTTGAAAATACGATTACGACCTCTGTAGTGACCAATAGTATTCTTGGATTAGGTTTAAATGTGAATCAGCTCGAATTCCCTGCCGGTCTTCCCAATCCGGTTTCAATTGGGCAGATTGTTCCGGGTAATCATTTGTTGACGGACATGCTGAATGGATTGTCGAATAGTATTGAAATCAGATATCTTCAATTAAGGAGAGGTG
>CAYHCU010000050.1:0-14397 GCA_964355035.1 uncultured Flavobacteriales bacterium
TATTAACTGACCATGTACTTGTCCTTATACAATTAAATGGTGGTAATGACGGATTAAACATGGTGATTCCACTGGATCAATACAGCAATTTATCTGCTGCCCGTGCGAATATTTTAATTCCGGATACACAAGTTCTTCCTCTTTCCGGAATTACCGGTACCGGCCTTCATCCTGCCATGACAGGCATGCAGCAATTGTATGATGATGGAAAAGTAAATATTGTACAAGCAGTAGGTTATCCAACGCCGAACTACTCGCATTTCAGATCAACAGATATTTGGCTTACAGCTTCTGATTCAAATCAAGTTTTAGATTCCGGTTGGGCAGGAAGATATTTGAATTACGAGTATCCGAATTTCCCTACAGGATATCCAAATGCTACGATGCCGGATCCATTGGCAATTCAAATTGGCTCCAGCGTTTCTCTTGCAATGCAAGGACCGGCAGCAAGTATGGGTATGGCAATTTCTGACCCGACAAGTTTTTACAATCTTGTAAATGGCATACAAGATCCTGCACCGAATACTCCTGCAGGAAAGGAACTCACCTACGTTCGTCAGGTCGCACAACAATCTACTGCTTATGCAACAGTAATTACTGCAGCAGCAAATAATATTACGGTACAATCACCGGGCTATCCAACAGCAGGAGTAAATTCTTTAGCCGATCAACTCAAAATCGTAGCTCGATTAGTTGCCGGCGGACTGAAAACAAAAGTTTATATGGTTAGTCTGGGTGGTTTTGATAATCACTCTGCGCAGGTAGATTCTTTGGATCCTACAACAGGAACACATGCAGATTTGCTTTCAAAAGTTTCTGTCGCTGTTAAATCATTTATGGATGACCTTGTGTTTTTGGGAGTTGAAGATCGCGTAGCCGGATTAACATTTTCGGAATTCGGTCGGAGGATAAAATCAAATTCGTCGGATGGTACAGATCATGGCGCAGCGGCTCCTATGTTTGTATTTGGTAATGCAGTTCAGAGCGGAATCTTAGGTGCAAATCCAACAATTCCTTCTACAGTTACTTCGAGCGACAATATTCCAATGCAGTATGATTTCCGTTCAGTGTATGCATCGATATTACAAGATTGGTTGTGTGTACCGACTGCTGACCTTAATTCCATCATGCTTCAGAATTTTCAGATGTTGCCGATTATTCAAACCACAGCTTGTGCTGGGGCAGGTGTACACGAACAGAATCAGAATGCCGGAGAAAATCTGATCAGCAATTATCCCAATCCATTTGTAGAAAGCACATACATCACTTTCACAAGTAAAGGAGGTCATACCTGTGTTCAGATCTTTGATAACGAAGGAAGACTCATCAAAACACCTATCGATGGAGAATATCCTGCCGGTGAATATAAAATCTGGTTAGAGAACGAAAACTATACAGCCGGTATTTACTATGCACGATTGCAAAATGGTGCAACGCAGCAGGTAAGGAATATGATTATTGCAGAGTGACACGGTGTTTGCATTCCGAAATTTGTTTTTATTTAAAATAATTCATCATGCCACAACGCTCACTCTCCTTCTTCATTATTTTATTTCTCTTGAATGTAGCAACTAGTATTGCGCAGAATTCAGAGAGAGAGTGTCAATCAGATATTATTCTGAAAAATGATTTTCTTTCGAATGAAAAAATGCGTTCGGAAACTATTTCAGCTGAAAACGCCATAAAGGATTTTACCGCTCAAAATAGAACACAAGGTACGCATTATACAATCCCTGTCATCGTTCATATTCTCTATCACGATTCAACAGAAAATATTCCTGATTCTCAAATCGTAAAAATGCTTACTATTATGAATCAGGATTTTGGTCGCACAAATCCGGATACAATTAATACGCCGGCGGTTTTTCAACCTGTGGCTTCTGCAAGTTCGTTTGAATTTTGTTTCGCTACTCATGATAGCGCAGGAAATGCTTCAACAGGAATTGAACATGTTTACACAGACACAATTCAGTTCTCCACACCTTTCGGTATGCAATCGCATGGTGTTTTGCCATGGAACACGGACCAGTATTTTAATATTTGGATTGGAAACGCAACAGGATTTACATATTCTTATTCGACACCGGTTTCAATATATCCTACCTATCATGCTAACTATGGATTGATGATTAGTAATAATTATGTAAGTCAGCTGCAATTAGGAGATACTTCACAATATTCAGGAAGAGATATCACTCATTCACTTGGTCATTGTTTTAATTTGAAACATTTGTTTTCCCTTGCAAATTGTGTCGATCAGGATTCTGTATCGGATACTCCATTTCAAATTGATCCAACATTGTTTTGCCCATCGTTTCCATTATTGGATAATTGTAATATAACTTCACCTGGAACGATGTTTATGAATTTTATGGACATCAACGAAGAATCATGCATGAATATGTTTACGGTAGGGCAAGCAAACAGAATGGACGCTTCACTCAATTTGTTTTATCCACAACTCCTTACTTCAAATGGTTGTTTATGGGACGATATAAACCAAAACAATGTTGAGCGGATAAATGTCTACCCAAATCCTTCGAATGGTGTTTTTAGAATAGATATGAATAAACGAAATTTGCGCTTATTTACAGTAACAGATATCTGCAATAGAACAGTCGATAAAGGAATCCTTCCCGACACCGAACCTTTTGATGTTGACCTAACCTTACTACGAAGCGGAATCTATTTTCTAAACCTTACCGATGAAAATAGCTTCCTCTATGCTACGAAGATTATCAAATTGTAGTTTTCTTAAACACCATCTGAATAAACACACAGCAAATTCCGCAGGAATCTTGTCGCCTTACGCACATACTCTCCCTATTAGACTTCCCAACGTGTCATCACTTTAGTGATCTCGTGAGTCTGTAGTAGATTGCATAATAATCGTTTGTTTCTCAGCGCTATTTCTTAAAAATTTTTCATCCGCAGAAAGGCGCAGAAAAACGCAGAATTATTAAGAAACAATTTTCCTCTTTAGTTTCTAGAATTTTCATTTTTAAAATAAATTTTATTCGGAGAATCAGCTACAGTTTTATTTTTCTTTTCGAAAAATCTGCGCTTTTCTGCGGGAAAAAACTTTGAAGCGCTCTCGCATTAAAGCACTCCTCAACTTTCAATGGGAGGTGATATAAAATAAACCGACGAGATGCATACTGCATTTCTATCAACTTAAACCTATACACCATCTGAAAAAGCACACAGCAAATTCCGCAGGAATCTCGTCGCCTTACGCACATACTCTCCCTATTAGACTTCCCAACGTGTCATCACTTTAGTGATCTCGTGAGTCTGTAGTAGATTGCATAATAATCGTTTGTTTCTCAGCGCTATTTCTTAAAAATTTTTCATCCGCAGAAAGGCGCAGAAAAACGCAGAATTATTAAGAAACAATTTTCCTCTTTAGTTTCTAGAATTTTCATTTTTAAAATAAATTTTATTCGGAGAATCAGCTACAGTTTTATTTTTCTTTTCGAAAAATCTGCGCTTTTCTGCGTAATCTGCGGGATAAAAAAATTAAAGTGCTACCGCAACCACTGTACTCTCCTCTGGAATTTATTGCTTTATCTATCTACAGGAACGATAGCTTACGAAATCCTATTCTTTTTCTCCTTCAACCCTTCAACCCTTTAACCCGAGGAAACCTTTTTATCCACCCAATTTTTTTCTACCTTTCGCCATACCAATTTAAACCCTAATTTCTCTCTAAATGTCTAGCCGTAGAAATTTCCTGAAGTACACGTCCTTCGCCACAGCGTTCTTATCCATGCGTACAACATTTGGAAAAAGTGTTGTCGAGGGCCCAATTCAAAAACCGGTGGTGATTTCCACTTGGCGACATGGTATTCCTGCCAACGAGGCGGCGTGGAAAATTTTGTCTGCAGGAGGTAATGCTTTAGATGCTGTAGAAGCAGGTGTGAAAATTCCGGAAGCTGACCCTGAAGTGACTTCTGTTGGTTTTGGTGGTTTACCTGATCGCGATGGACATGTCACACTCGATGCTTGCATCATGGACGATAAATACAATTGTGGTTCTGTGGCGTATCTGGAACATATCATGCATCCAATTTCTGTTGCAAGAATGGTAATGGAGAAAACGCCTCATGTAATGTTAGCAGGTGAGGGTGCGCTTCGATTTGCTTTGGACAATGGTTTTAAAAAGGAAAATCTTTTAACTGAAAGTTCAAAAAAAGCATGGCAAGAATGGTTAAAGAAATCAGAGTACAAACCTGTCATCAATTGGGAAAATCATGATACCATCGGATTGTTAGCATTGGATGCAAATGGTAATTTGTCAGGAGCATGTACAACCAGTGGTATGGCTTTTAAATTGAATGGAAGAATTGGAGATTCGCCCATCATCGGCGCAGGATTGTATGTTGACAATGAAATAGGTGGCGCTACTGCAACAGGAGTAGGTGAGGAGGTGATCCGTATCTGCGGCTCTCATTTAGTTGTTGAGTTAATGCGTCAGAATTATACGCCTCAACAAGCTTGCGAAGAAGCTGTGAAAAGAATCATTCGTCGAAGAGGTGAAGAAGTCGCAAAGAAAATCCAAATCGGATTCATCGCTTTGAATAAGCGAGGTGAATATGGTTCCTATTGTATCCATCCCGATTTTCAATATGCTGTCTATTCTAAAACAGACGGAAGTAAGTTATTAGATTCCAAAAGCTATTATTGATGAAAGTTGAAATTGCTTGTAGTAATTTTGAATCTGTCCTGAATGCTCATCACGCCGGAGCAGATAGAATAGAATTGTGTTCTGCACTTGGACTTGGCGGATTAACACCTTCCTTTGCCTTGATAAAAAAGGCAATTACTGTTTTTCAAAAAAACGTTTTCGTTTTAATTCGACCGCGCGAAGGCGATTTCGTTTATTCTGATGACGAACTTGAAATCATGCTCGATGATATTAACCTTGTAAAAGAAATGGGCGCCGGAGGAATTGTTTCAGGAGTACTTATGACGAATCATAAAATAGATATTGAACGAACAAAGTTGCTTGTAAAAGCTGCAGGACATTTGCCATTCACATTTCATCGTGCTTTCGATTTAATTTCTGATCCTATTGCCGGATTAATTAGCCTTGAAAATATTGGTGTAAAAAGAATTCTTACTTCCGGACAAAAACCTGATGCTTTGCTTGGTAAGGAGTTAATTAAAACATTGAATGATCGTGCATCAGAATCAATATCAATTTTGGCCGGTGCCGGAATTAATCCAACAAATGTAGTTGAAATTGTTTCCTACACCGGCGTGAATGAAGTGCACTTGTCCGCAAAACATAAAGTTGGGAAAAGAACCACCGTTTCAATGGGTGCTTCAGATAGTGGTACCTATGATGTTTCCGATGAACGAACCATTCGATTGGTAATCTCTGAATTAAATCGACTTCAATGAAATATTTAATTTTAGTGTTATTTGTTTTTATTGGAGAATTTTGTAATGCCAATACTAAATGTGACACGCTTTTGCTTTTTAATTCAGGATATTTGTACCGGGCTGATTCTGCTGAGTTGCTTCCTGCAAAAGTTCCGGGATCAGTCTACTCTGATTTGTACAGAAATAAAAAAATTGCAGACCCGTTTTTTAGTGATAATGAAAAAAACGTCAGCTGGGTACAAAAAACAGGATGGATTTATATAGATACATTTTTATTGTCTGAAAATAATCTGAAAGCAACTCACATTGAATTATTGCTTGAAGGTATCGACACGTATGCTGATGTTTTTTTGAACGATACAAAAATTACTTCCTGTAACAACATGTTTATTTCATACCTGATTGATGTAAAAAGGAATTGTCGTCAAAGAAATATTCTGAAGATTAAATTACATCCGGTCGAAACAATTATTGATTCTTTAGCAACAACATTACCATATAAACTACCGGGTGGCAACAGAGTTTTCGCTCGCAAAGCTGCTTTTAATTTTGGATGGGATTTTGCACCTGATTTAAGAGCCGGAGGAATTTGGAAACCGGTAAAAATTATTTGCAGGAATTCTTTAAAAGTAGAGGATATTCATTTTGTTCAAAAAAGTTTAACGAGTGAAAAAGCAAAGGGTCAATTTGGAATAAATATTTTTTCAGATGAGAAAACGAATGTGAGTATTAGGTTAACGTCAGCTTTTGCCCAGGTTGAAAGAGATCAATCATTCAATGTAGAGATAGGAGAAAATAAATTGCTGCTAAATTTTGAAGTCGAAAATCCTAAAGTTTGGAATACGAATGGAGCCGGAGATATTCATCTCTACGATTTTCTGGTTGATATTAGAGAAAAAGGAGAATCTATCTTCAAACAGAATTTGAATATTGGATTTAGAGAATTAAAATTAGTCAGAGAAAAAGATAAAATCGGTGAATCGTTTTATTTTAACCTGAACGGAAGAAAGGTGTTTTGTAAAGGAGCAAATGTTGTTCCACCGGAATATTTTGTTGGTACAGCCCCCGATAGTTCATGGGAATCTTTGGTTGAGAAAGCAGCATCTTTAAATATGAACATGCTTCGTGTTTGGGGTGGAGGCGTATATCCGCCCGAATCATTTTACACTGCTTGTGATAAAAAAGGAATTTTAGTCTGGCAGGATTTCATGTTTGCTTGTGCTATGTATCCGGGCGATTCAGCATTTATTTCTTCAGTCACTCAAGAGACAAAGCAGGCAATTTTTCAATACAGGAACCATCCATCACTTGCGCTTTGGTGCGGTAACAATGAAAGTATTGAAGGCTGGTACAACTGGGGCTGGCAAAAAGAATTTCAATATAGCAAAAGTGATTCAACAAAAATTATTTCTGACTATAAACTACTCTTTGAAAAAGTTTTGGCAGATCAGGTTGCGCTGTACGACTCCAAAACTTCTTATTGGCCTTCATCGCCTTCAATAGGCTGGGGAAGAAAAGAAAGTATGCTGAAAGGTGATTCGCATTACTGGGGAGTTTGGTGGGGAATGGAGTCTTTCGATAAATACAAAGAAAAAGTTCCTCGTTTCATGAGTGAATATGGTTTTCAATCATTACCTACCATGCCAACAATCATAAAATTTGCAGGTAGCGGACCAATCGATTTATCTACTTCAGGATTAAAGAATCATCAAAAGCACCCTACAGGCTTTGAAACAATAAAATCCTATTCGGATGATTATTATCGATTAGCAAAAGATTTTCGTGCTCAGGTTTATTTGTCAAATATACTTCAGGCTAAGGGCTTAAATACTGCAATAGCTGCGCATCGTAGCGCAATGCCGAATTGCATGGGTACTCTCATTTGGCAGTTGAACGATTGCTGGCCGGGAATTTCCTGGAGCGTAATGGATTATTATGGACGAGAAAAGGCAGCTTTTTATGATGTGAAAAAGGATTTCGAGAATGTAATTATATCGTCTGAGTTAAGAGATAGAAAATTATCTGTTAAATTAATTTCAGACAGCAGCAAAACATTTCTTGCAGATTTAATCATAAGACTAATTGATTTCGATGGCAATGTCCGTTGGTCTGATAAAATTGATGTTGTTGTAAAACCTGATAGTTCAGAATTAGTTTACAATAAAAATATCAAGCAACTGTATGATTTGATCGACACTACATCAACAATGTTGGTAGTAGAATTAAGCTATGAAGGAAAAGCAATGTACAGAAGTATTCATTATTTCGCAAAAGAGAAAAATTTGTCATTAAAACGTCCTTCTGTTTCCATGAAAAGATTGGATGTGGAAAATAATATTACGCGTTTTGAAATTTCAGTCAACTACCTTGCAAAAAACTTAGAACTTTCTATCAAGAACGAAACTGGTGGGTTCTCAGATAATTATTTCGATATGATCCCCGATACAAAATATACAATCTATCATTATTCAAAAGAGCCACTAGACCCAAGTGATGGTTTGAACATTCGATCTTTGGTTGACACGTATTAGTTTGCACTCAGTAAATTCCGCAGGAATCTCGTCGCTTTACCCACACTCCCTCTCCTATAAGCTTCCCAACGTGTCATCACTTTAGTGATCTCGTGAGTCTTGAAAATGCGGTTTAAAAACTATTTGCATCTAAACGCTATTGCTTAAAATATTTCTCCCGCAGAATTACGCAGATAATCGCAGAATATTTTAAGAAATAATTATTTTCTTTAGTTTCAAAAAGTTCATTTCAAAACAATATTTATTCCGCAGAACCAAATACGGATTTATTTTTCTCTGCGAAAAATTTGCGTTTTTCTGCGTATTCTGCGGGATAAAATTTTGAAACGCTCTCGCTTTAAAGCACCTCCTCAACTTTTAAAAAGACACATCACTTTCTGTGAAAAAAATTATACCTTGCCCTTCACAAAGTATTCACCATGAAAAACAAACTACTGTTAGCAATATTAATCAATGCATCATTTGTATGTGCTCAACCGGGCCCGGCTTCATACGTAAATCCCTTCATCGGAACCGGTGGACATGGCCACACCTATCCTGGTGCAACAGTGCCATTTGGATTAGTGCAACTTAGTCCGGATACCCGAACCGATGCAAGTTGGGATGGCTGCGGCGGTTATCATTATGACGATAGTCTGATCTATGGATTTTCTCACACGCATTTAAGTGGTACCGGGGTGAGCGATTATGGAGATATTTTAATTTATCCACTTAACGAAAAATTTAATCCCGAGAAAAAATATTCATCTCGGTTTTCTCATGTGCAGGAAAAAGCAATTCCGGGATATTATTCGGTTTACTTACAAGAACCGAAAGTTGATGTTGAATTATCAGCAACAGAACGTACCGGTTTGCATGTTTATACATATAGAAATGCAGGCGATAGCGCAGGCATCATGATCGACCTTCGACATCGTGACAAACTTATTGATGCGCAATTGTATCAGATCGATGAAACACATCTTGCAGGTTTCAGAAGAAGTTCAGCTTGGGCAAAGGACCAGTTAATATATTTCTATATTGAATTTTCTGAAAAGATAAAACCGGAACTTGTGAAGTTCGATTCAACGGTCATTGCTCAGGGCGAAAGAAAAATTCAGGCTTACTCAGGGAATGTTTATGGATCGTTCCGGTTTAAAGTTTCAGTTGACAAAAAAATTATGTTAAAAGTTGCTTTGTCGTCAGTTAGCGTTGATGGTGCAAAGAAAAATATGAAAGCCGAAAACAGTGGTTGGGATTTTTCTATTATAAAACAAGCCGCCGTTTCAGCATGGAACAAAGAATTAAGTAAAATTGAAGTAATAAGTGATGATGTGGAGAGTATGAAAATATTTTATACTGCACTTTATCATTGCATGGTTGTTCCGAATATTTACAATGATGTCGACGGTCGTTATCGTGGGCGAGATGGTTTAGTACATAAAACGGCAACAAATTATTACACCGTATTTTCTTTGTGGGATACCTTTCGTGCCTGGCATCCTTTAATGACAATTATTGATCAACAACGATCATTGGATTATGTGCGAACATTTTTGGCTCAATACGAGCAGGCTGGAATGTTACCTGTTTGGGAATTGGCATCCAACGAAACAGAATGTATGATAGGCTACCATTCTGTTAGTGTGATTACCGATGCATATTCAAAAGGCATTAAAGCTTTTGATACAAAGTATGCTTTAGAAGCCATGGTAAAAAGTGCAACAAGTAAAAATAGATATGGTTTGGATGCATATATGGATCATGGGTACCTCGATGTATTGGATGAATCGGAATCTGTTTCTAAAACATTGGAATATGCTTACGACGACTATTGTATTTCATCTTTTGCAAAAGCTATAGGTGATTCCGAAAAATATTCTTTGTTCGCTTTGCGTAGTAATAACTGGAAGAACTTATTCGATCCTGAAACTAAATTTATCCGTCCGCGACGTAATGGTCGCTTCTTAACTCCATTTGATCCAAAGGAAGTAAACAATCATTATACAGAAGCAAATGCCTGGCAGTATACTTTTTTCGTTCCGCAAGATATTCCCGGACTGATTAAAAGTATTGGTGGACAAGAGGCATTTAAATCGAAGTTGAATCAGTTATTTTCCGAAAGTTCAGCAACATCAGGTCGTGAGCAGGCAGACATCACCGGTTTGGTTGGACAATATGCACAAGGCAATGAACCAAGTCATCACATGGCGTACTTGTATAATTTTACGGATGAACGATGGAAGACTCAATACATGGTCAGCAAATTGCGAAAAGAAATGTATTCTAATTCTCCTGCAGGTTTAATAGGAAATGAAGATTGCGGACAAATGAGTGCATGGTTAGTGATGAGCGCTTTGGGAATTTATCAATTGTGCCCCGGCAATCCTGTTTACGAATTAACATCGCCAATGTTCAGAGAAGCTATTATTCATTTGGAAAATGGAAATAAACTAAGAATATTATCGGAAAGATTCGGAGAAAATAATCCATTTATCGAAGATGTAAAGTTGAACGATATTTCAATTGATCGCCTGCATCACATTGATTTGATGGCTGGGGGAGAATTGAAATTTATGATGTCAAATTCACGTGAAGTATGGTCGAGTCGAAGTGAAGTTTTGGCGTCAACAGAAATAAATTATATACCAGCGCCACTTATAAATTATGAATCGGATAACTTTAAAGATTCTGTTGTAGTTAGTCTTTCTTCAGACACGCTGACTACAATTATGTATTCAATCAAAGAGAAGGATTTGGAAAGCCCATTAAAAAAATATTCCGTACCGCTTACAATTAAGAATTCTTGCTTCATTAAAGCAAAAGCAATTGATGCTTCGAACATTTCCGGCAATTATGTAGGAGCAACATTGCATAAACATTTGCATCCCGATTGGAGGATAGCAATCAAATCAGTATACAGCAAACAATATACAGCAGGAGGCGATGATGGAATAATTGATGGAGTTTACGGAGATGAAGAATGGCGAAAAGGAGGCTGGCAAGGTTACCAAGGTCAGGATTTCGAAGCTGTGATAGATATGGGTGTGGAGAAAGATATCAGATCTATCACGTCCGGATTTTTACAAGATACCCGTTCGTGGATATTTATGCCAAAAACTATTTCGTATGAAATTTCTTTAGACAATATCACTTTCAAAAAAGTAGCAGAGATAAAAAATGAAATTGCCGACACGGTTTTAACTAACACTGTAAAAAGATACAGCGCAACTTTCCCAAATGAAAAAGCACGCTACATAAAAGTCATTGCCACTAACTATGGCGCACTTCCAACCTGGCACCCCGGCGCCGGCGGTCCTGCTTATATTTTTGTGGATGAAATAGAAGTTGAAGTCTCACATTAAAATCGCGGGTTAAATTATTGTTGACTTTTATTGCCGTCATCTTCAGGTGACGGACAAAAGAATAAACAACAAACTGGCTTTAGCCAAAAGCGTAGTTTTTATTACGGTTTTATAAGAATCCGAGGGTGAGACTCTCTTACCTAACTCGATTAGGGGTAATTGCCGGTGGCGAATTTGGAAAAGCCTTTGTTTACACGTACTCGTGATGCCCGAATTCTCAATATTGCCCCAAAAAATCACAATAAAAGCGGCAAGTTTAATGCAATTTGCTCGATTTTGTTGTAGCTTTGTTACATTAGAGGCTTGAAAATTTAACCTTACAAGAATTAAGTCTAATGAAACCCAAAGGCGAAAAAAAACAAAACTCATTTGAAAATGACTATAATGAAATCATGAAAGGTTTTCAGAATCAAAATAGTCCAATTACCCAAATTCATCAATGGACAAAACCAACTGATTTCATTGTTAAGTTTTCATTGTATCAAGAAACACCAAATAGTATTACTTCAACTGATACTTTAGTCAATCTGGGAATGTAATATGCCGAATTGGAAAGAAGTCTTGGATGAAATACAAGCAGAAGCAAATAAGGGAACTCCAAATGCCCTTGATGTAATTAGAAGAAAGTATCTCCTTGAAATTCAGAAAAAAACTGGCCGTAATGTAATTGCCTATTATTCCGGATGGTTACAACGAGGAAATGCAATTGACGTAATTGTAAACGATAAAGACAAAAATGCCTTTATGGTTAACATTCATAAATTAGACAGAGCCAAAGGACTTGATCTAATTCTGCACACCCCTGGAGGAGATTTAGCTGCAACAGAAAGTATTGTTGATTATTTGAATCAAATGTTTGGCAATGATGTCCGTGCCATTATCCCGCAAATTTCTATGAGTGCCGGAACCATGATGGCACTTTCCTGTAAAGAAATTATTATGGGTAAGCAATCTAACCTAGGACCAATTGATCCTCAAATGGGCGGAGTTGCATGTCAAGCTGTGCTTGATGAATTTCAAAAAGCAAAAGACGATATCAAAGCAAACCCACAAGCCGCGCCTTTGTGGCAAGTTATAATTTCAAAATATCATCCGACTTTTTTAGGATCTTGTCAAAACTCAATTGAGTGGTCTGAAAAACTTGCTTTCGATTGGTTAAAAAGAAATATGTGTAATGGAGACGAAACTAAAACAAAAAAGATTTTAATAGAATTCAGCGACCATAAAACAAATAAATCTCATGCCCGTCATATTTCGAAAGACAAATGTAAAGAAATTGGAGTGTCCATTGTAGACATGGAAAATGATAATGACTTGCAAGATCTAATATTGACAGTTCACCATTCATTCATGCATACTTTTGCCCATAGTGCAGCTACAAAAATTGTAGAGAACCATCTAGGAGTTGCGTATATTGAAAGCTTGCCTATTCAAGCTCAACCAGTTCAACAACCCAAATAATTATTGTAATTATTTGGGCGAAAGCATAAGTTTCAACGGTGTGTGGCTATAGCCGCTAACATAAAAGAACTGTTCTTCCCACAAAAAAAGCCCCACATCTCTGTGAGGCTTTTTAAATTTAGTTGAGTGAAGCTTAGTAATCCATTCCGCCACCCATACCCTGAGGCATAGAAGGCATAGATGCTTTATCTTCTTTCACTTCAGAAAGTACACACTCAGTAGTCAATAACATACCAGCAATAGATGCGGCATTTTCAAGAGCTACACGTGTTACTTTAGTCGGATCAATTACACCGGCAGCAAGTAAGTGTTCGTATTTGTCTGTACGTGCATTGTAACCGTAATCTTCTTTTCCTTCACGAACTTTTTGAACGATGATAGAACCTTCCAAACCTGCATTCGCAACAATCTGACGAAGTGGTTCTTCAAGAGCACGTTTTACAATTGCAATACCTGTAGTCTCGTCATCGTTGTCGCCAACCATTTTGTCAAGAGCAGTAATTGCACGGATGTAAGCAACGCCACCACCCGGTACGATACCTTCTTCAACCGCTGCACGAGTTGCATGTAATGCATCGTCAACACGGTCTTTCTTCTCTTTCATTTCTGTTTCAGTAGCAGCACCTACATAAAGAACTGCAACACCACCTGCTAATTTAGCAAGACGCTCTTGTAATTTTTCTTTATCGTAATCAGAAGTAGTACTTTCTATCTGAGCTTTGATTTGATTTACACGAGCAGTGATTTCAGATTTTTTACCTGCACCACCAACGATCGTTGTGTTTTCTTTGTCGATTGTTATTTTAGCAGCTTTACCAAGGTAAGTGATGTCAGCGTTTTCTAATTTGTAACCACGTTCTTCGCTGATCATTGTTCCACCTGTTAAGATAGCAATGTCTTCAAGCATAGCTTTACGACGATCGCCAAATCCCGGAGCTTTAACAGCAGCAACTTTCAATGAACCACGGATTTTATTTACTACAAGTGTAGCAAGCGCTTCTCCATCGATATCTTCACTGATGATTAAAAGTGGATTTCCTGTTTGAACTTGCTTCTCTAAAAGAGGAAGAAGTTCTTTCATGTTACTTATCTTTTTGTCATAAAGTAAAATGTGCGGATTCTCAAGCACTGTCTCCATTTTATCTGCATTGGTAACGAAGTAAGGAGAAATATAACCACGATCAAATTGCATACCTTCTACAATCTCAACAGTAGTCTCAGTACCTTTAGCTTCTTCAACAGTAATTACGCCTTCTTTTTTTACTTTTTCCATTGCATCAGCGATCAATTTTCCGATTTCAGAATCATTGTTCGCAGAGATTGCTGCAACTTGTTGGATTTTTTTGTAATCGTCACCAACTTTTTTACTCATCTTTTGAAGAGTCTCAACAACTTTATTTACTGCTTTGTCGATTCCTCTTTTAAGATCCATTGGATTTGCACCTGCAGTTACGTTTTTCAAACCTGCAGTTACAATTGCTTGAGCAAGTACTGTTGCAGTAGTAGTTCCATCTCCTGCAACATCTGCAGTTTTAGAAGCTACTTCTTTCAACATTTGAGCGCCCATATTCTCAACGCTATCTTTTAATTCAATTTCTTTTGCAACCGTTACACCATCTTTAGTGATAATTGGTGAACCGAATTTTTTGTCGATGATTACATTACGTCCTTTT
>CAYHCU010000051.1:0-14366 GCA_964355035.1 uncultured Flavobacteriales bacterium
AACAATGTCTTCGAAGAAACCCATCGTTGTATGTTTGTAGGTGTGACTTTCGAAGGCTGCGTTTTGCAATAATTCATTCAATTTTGTGTATGGGTTTGCAGAATTTTTCGTGTACTCTCCTTTTACAGCACCGGCCTCTGTTTTAAATCCCTGAATAGAATATTTCAAGTTTTGAAAACGATCTGCTTCCAACATAAACATTGTTTCCAATTTATTTGCATCGCCTGTCATGTGGTAAAGAGTTCTGTCCAGACTTGTATTTGCATTTGCAGATGCACCTGTAGATTTAAGAACAGCGCTGTATTTTTCTTTCGGAAAAAGATCAGTACCTCTGAACATCATGTGCTCAAAAAAGTGTGCGAATCCTGTATGTCCGGGTTCCACTTCATTACGGGAACCTGTTCGCACAACAATATAAAATGCAGCAATCCCCGGACTTTGATAAGGAACAGTAACAACATTTAATCCGTTATCCAATTTTGTTTGAAGAATTGGATAAGGAAAGATTTTTTTCTCCGGTGGCGTCATTTCGGTTGTCCCTGTTTTACCGGCATCTATGCCACGAACGAATTGAGCATCCTGCGTTCGAGCAACCGGAGCTTTAGGTTCACTTTTCGGTCTTGGCTTCACATTTTCTTGAGAAAAAATGCTAGAGCCTGTGAAAAGCATAAGGAAAGCGAGGCTTCCTATTAGTATGCGATTTGTTTTCATTTGCTATTAATTGGTATGCGAAAGTATTCTTTTCATTTAATTAAATAAAGAATTTGATAAGTTAAAACTGCAGAATCCTCCTTTCTCATCTATATAATAACGCTACCCTCAACAAATGAACTCAACGGAAATCTTTAGGTCGCTCCTACGGAGCTTCCTTTTATCACCTTTCACTTCTACAAACTGGTCATCCCTACGGGATTTGTAGTAGGAAGTGTAATAGGTAAATTAAATGGCATCCAAATATTGAAATTGCAACTAGTTAATAGTCACGCTCCGCAGGAGCAAACTGTTTGTAGAAATTGGTGTGTTTCATAGCATAGCTCCGTAGGAGCGACCTGCAATTTAGACAAGTGTTTCTGAAAACGTCTGCTAAAATGAAGTATTTCGCTTCTTGATCAGTTTAGCTTGATATAAGGAAGGCTTGCCGTAAATTTGCCCGATAAAGAATTGTTATGAGATACATCATATTATTGGTTTTATTGACGACACTATCATTGTTTACTTTAAAATCCGTTCATGCGGATTCGAGAGAAAGTGCCCGGAAGGAACTATTCCAACTTTTAGAAAACAGAAAAGAGGTATTTGAGAATTACAACACTTCGCTAAAAAAGAAAAGTGGATTCTTCGGCAATCGTACAAAAAATGACATGCGCCAAAGTCATTCTACTTTACAGGATATCGTTGAAATCGATAACAAGATCATGAATTCTTTGAACCGAGTTATCGATACAAAAAATTACGAAAAAACTTCAATGACATTTGATGCCGGCTCAAATCAGGATCGGATAGCAAACTTAACAAAGGTCAACGATGCAATGCTTACTCAAAACGAAATTCTGACCCTCGAAAAAAAACAATTGAATACCCGAATTCTGGAAATGAAATTTTATTGTTTTGTTTTGTTTTTGATAATTGGGGGGTTGTTGATTAATCTTTTTAAGACGAAGGTTGTTAGTAAGCAGTGAAATTTAAACTAATCGTTTTTTTTGTCGTGCTGGATTTTTTGCAATTCCTCTGTGCAGGATTCCCGCCGTACAGGATTTCTAACCCGCCGTGCAGGATTTCTAATCCTGTACTCTCGTGCTGCGGATTTTTAATCCGCGAAAAACACTAAAACATGATGTTGATTAAAATATGGAACATCATCCCAACCCTTTCCCATCTAATTTCATAATCGAATCTTTGTAAAAAGAAAATTATGAAACACAATATAAAAGAAGACAAATCTTATTTTTTAACAATGACAGCCATTCAATGGATAGATTTTTTTACCAGGCCAAATCTTAAACAGGTAATTATTGATTCATTAAATTATGCAGTAGAAAATAAGGGATTGAATATTTTCGCTTGGGTTCTGATGTCAAACCATTTACATATGCTGGCAAATACAAGAGATGATATCCGACTCTCCGATGTAGTACGCGATTTTAAAAAATTTACATGTAAGAAACTGGTCGATGAAATTATTACTCAACCTGAGAGCAGAAGAAATTGGTTGATTGATAAAATTGAATTTAATGGCAGGATTGCTCCAAAGAATGAAATGTATAAAGTTTGGCAAGATGGAAATCATGCAATTGAAATACACTCTGAAAATTTTACATGGCAGAAATTAAATTATATTCATCAGAATCCTGTAAGAGCAAAAATTGTAGAGCACGAAGAGCATTATTTACATAGCTCTGCAAGAGATTATCATGGATTGTCGGGATTGGTTAAGGTTGAATGTCTGACTCCGCCTGTGAAACATGTGGGGAGTCCCGGTTTTTTTAATTTGTGATTTTGCGGATTAAAAATCCGCGGCACGGGAATGTAGAATTAGAAATCCTACACGGCGGCAAAACCCTCCACAGCATGACCTTTTACCTCTGACCTATTACCTCTTTAAAAACTATTCACTCCGAAACTGCCTCAAAAACCTCACATCATTTTCCGAAAACAAACGCAAATCTTTTACATCGTAACGGAGCATTGCAATACGTTCGATACCCATGCCGAAAGCGTAGCCGGTATATTTTTCAGCATCGATTTTGCAATTGATCAATACATTTGGATCTACCATACCGCAGCCCATAATTTCTAACCAGCCGGTGTATTTGCAAACATTGCAACCTTTTCCTTTGCAGATCTGACAACTTACGTCCATTTCAGCAGATGGTTCAGTGAATGGAAAATAACTCGGACGTAAACGAATTTTTGCATCGGAGCCAAACATCTCTTGAGCGAAATATAAAAGAGTTTGTTTTAAATCGGCAAAAGAAACGCCTTCATCAATATACAAACCTTCTACCTGATGAAAGAAACAATGTGCGCGCGCAGAAATTGCTTCATTGCGATACACGCGACCGGGAGCAAGAATACGTATCGGTGGTTTTGAATTCTCCATGATACGTACTTGTATCGATGATGTATGTGTACGCAATGCAATTGAATCTGTACTGCCTTCCTGACTGATGAAAAAAGTATCCTGCATATCACGCGCAGGATGATTCTCCGGAAAATTTAAAGCAGTGAAATTATGCCAGTCATCTTCAATCTCGGGACCATCGGCAACAGTGAAACCAATGCGTTGGAAAATTCGCAATATTTCATTTCGCACTAATGATAATGGATGACGGGAACCCAAACCAATTGATTCACCCGGTAACGTAAGATCAAGATCATTTGGTTTGTGTGAATCATTTGCATTTTCTAATGCTTGCTGAAACACTTCCAATCTTTCTTCTGCTTTCACTTTAAGACTATTGACCATTTGTCCAAAGTCCTTTCGCTTTTCAGGAGCAATATTTTTCATCTCAGAAAAAAGATCTGCCAATACACCTTTCTTTCCAAAATATTTTATTCTGAATTCTTCAACTTCTTCTTTTGTCTGCGCAGCGAATTTTTCTACTTCGTTGATTAGCGTGTCAATTTTATTTTGCATCCTGCTTGGTGGTGAGTGGTGATTTCGTTTTTCGAATTTCGTTTTTCGAAACACGAATTACGAACCACGAAAATCGATTTACTTGATTACTTTCATTGTCATACGAACATCAACAACCGGACGATCACCGGGAGCCGTTTGGGCTGCAGCAATTTTATCAATTACATCCAATCCTTCTATTACTTCGCCGTAAACAGTATAGTTTTTATCTAACCAAGGTGAACCGCCAACTGTCGTATAAATTTCTTTTTGTTTTGGCGAAAGAACAATTCCTCTTTGCATCTGCAGCATTTCCGCTTGCTCGTTGGTGAGAACCTGCCCTTGCACAATATAAAATTGACAACCACTGGAAGCCTTTTCCGCATTTTCTGTTCTCGCCGCACATAAGGCTCCCTTTTTATGATATAGCGAATCGACGAATTCAGCCGGAACCGTATAGCCCACATCGCCATTACCTAACATTACTCCTGAAGCAGCGTTTTTAGATTGAGGATCACCGCCTTGAATCATGAAATTACGAATCACACGATGAAAAAGAAGACTGTCGTAGAATTTGTCGTTTACCAACTTCAGGAAATTATCGCGATGCTTAGGAGTGGAGTTGTAAAGTTTTACCACCATATTGCCTAAATCTGTCGAAATTAGCACTTGGTGCTCAATTGTATCGACAGAAATTGAGTTTGTGTCACTTTGCGCTGAAATAGTTGTGCAAATGAGACAGAATAGTGAAAAAAGAATGCTTATTTTCTTCATTTTATTATATTTTTGTTGTGTTCTTTGATAGAGCACAATATTAACCAAAATCAGATGAATTCAGAAAAGAGAGGCAGACAAATTACCGCCCTAGTTGTGTTAGGAATTTTTTTTGCCATTAACTTTGGCTCTTGTAAAAAAGACGGACCAACCGTTGCCGTTATTACTGTTGTTGATTCCGCTGGTCGTGCAGTTCAAGGAGCTGCGGTTACGTTGTGGCAAGATACTGCTGTTAATAATGTTAACGGCGTTCAATCGACTCTTCGGGTTACAAAAATATCCGATATTGCAGGTAAAGCTGAATTTACTTTTCAATTAGAGGCATATCTGAATGTTGAAGCAATTCGGAATACAGACTCTGCTCGGTCCGTTGTGCGTTTGAAAGAACACGAAACCGTAAATTTAACGCTTCATTTGTAAAAAGTTATTTAAGATACTCAATAACAGCTTGTTTCAACAACAAATCCTGTTCTTTTAAAGTAAGCGGAGGCATCTTTTTAACCAGTTTCCAATGGGGCCAACCGTCCTGATCCAATCCTTCTAATTCATAATAACCGAATTGGCTCATTAGCCTACATACTGCTATATGCATTAAGTCTTGTTTTTCGTCCTTTGAATACTTCATTGGCCCTTTTCCCAACTCCTGTATCCCAATCAAAAAAAGTATTGTTTGCAGGTCCGGTTCTTCGCCGTAAGTATTCGCCAACGACTGAGTAAGTTTTTCCCAATCCTGCTTTAAGTTTTGTAAATCAATTGCATCCATTTACAACAAAGGTATTCAGAATTTTGTGGGATTGCTACCTTTGCGGCCCTAGAATTATTTTAAACGTGCCACACCACCTTTACTCACGAATTTTATTTGTTTTAATCCTCTTTCTTTCTGTTCCGGCTTTCGGCCAGCAGAAAACAGGGCGCCCTGTGGATATTGTTATTGCTGTAGACCTAAGCAGTAGTTCCAATGGTCTAATCGATCACTTGCGCAATCATATCTGGGACTATTGGTACACCTTGTCGAATTGTAATCCGCAACCTAATTATCGGATTGCTATTGTGACTTATGCGCGCTTCAGTTACGGAAAACAAAATGGGTATACTCGTATCATTAAAGACCTGGGAACAGATTTCGAAAGAATAAGCAGCTTGCTTAATAAAATTCCTTCGCGAATTGAAAAAGGAGATCAATATGTCGGTGCAACATTGAATACTTGTTTGAAAAAAATTTCATGGTCGAAAGATCCGGAGGCAATGAAAGTAATATTTCTGGTTGGCAATGGTGATGTAACTACTGGTTCTATTGATATTGATCTTGTTGTTGATAAACTTGTAGCGAATAATATTATTGTGAATACTGTTTATTGTACTGTCCCGGGAGAAAAGAAAGCAATAAAGGGTTGGGAAAGAATTGCACTGAAAGGAAGAGGAAAAATTTCAACCATGTCGATACGGAATAAATATTTTGATCGTTTGAATGGTTTTGATATGCAAAAACTCCGCGCATTAAATAAAAAATTCAACAATACTTATTTATGGTATGGAACTGAAGGTCGTTTGAGGTATAACAGAATGGTTGATGTCGATAACAAATCATATATCGCCAATACCGAAGGATTTCGATATAGAATTTTGTATAAGATCTCTGACGATTATCAACGAACGAATATGAGTTGGGACTTGGTAGACATGTATTCTAAAAATCCTGTTAATTTTATGAAGGTCGACAGAAAGATGATGAACGATTCCTGCAAGAGAATGTCGAATGATCAATTGAAAGCATATATCATCTACAAAAAATATGAACGAAAAAAAATTGGTGCGATGATGGCAGAGATGATTATCAATAAAGAATTAAAAGATAAAGAAGAAGGCCAAACAGTCACAAAGACAATGGCGACTCTCGATATTGTTACACTAAAGGCTATTCGCGAAATGCTGAAAAACGAATCCTGCGAATGTCCTCAATACTAATTAAAAATGTCGACTTGGAATAAATGGCTTTTTGGCGGAATTGGTTGGGCTTTAGGTGGCCCTATTGGGGGAATCATTGGCTTTGCCCTTGGTGCTGTTTCTGAAGAAAGCGGTATTAAAGTACAGACCGGAAGTGCAAATCAACGTCCCGGATTTATTGGAAATGATTTTAGTGCTGCTTTACTTGTGCTCTGTGCAGCAGTGATGAAAGCCGATAGCCGCATTTTGAAAACGGAATTGGATTTCGTTCGTAATTTTTTCAATCGACAATTTGGTGAAGCTCATACGCAAGAACGAATGCTGCTCTTCCGTGAAATACTGAAGCAAGAAATTCAGATCGGACAGGTTTGTCAGCAGATCAAACAATATGTTGATCCTCCATCAAGACTGCAATTGATTCATTTGTTGTTTGGATTGGCTTCGAGTGATGGTAATGTCGGACAAGAAGAATTGAATGTGATCAGTCAGATCAGTCATTTGATAGGTGTTGGACAAGCAGATTTCAATAGCATAAAAGCAATGTTCATCGCTGAAACTGATTCAGCATATAAAATTCTGGAGATTGAAAAATCGGCCACTGATGATGAAGTTAAAAAAGCATTTAGAAAGATGGCGGTAAAATATCATCCTGACAAAGTTCACCACCTTGGTCCGGAATTTCAAAAAGATGCACAAGAGAAGTTCAAAAAGATTAATGATGCTTATGATAGGGTGAAGAAGGAGAGAGGCCTGAATTAAGGAGGTCAGAGGTTATAGGTCAGAGGTTATGCCGCTAAATTATTGTCGAGTGTACACAATAAAAAACACCACAATATAAATATTACGCTACATTAAATCGAAGGCGATAGAAAAACAAATTATAGCTTCCATACACACCATGACCTCTGACCATTAACCTCTGACCTAATTAAAACCATTACCAAACAAACACCTCTCTTATGCAAACCCTCGACATCATCTTCCTCGTCATCCTCGCTTTCGGAGCGGTGCGCGGATTTATGAAAGGATTTATCTATGAGGTTGCAATGCTAGGTGCACTTTTTCTTTGTTACTTCTTAGGATTTAAAATGGCAGCGAGTGTAGCAGAATATTTATTCAAAACATTCGGAGGTCATCCTGAGACATTACGAATCGTTTCGTTTTCTATAGTATGGATTGGAATTTCGATTGGTGCATGGTTTCTTGCAAAATTATTCGAAGGATTGATAAACATTGCTGCGCTAGGAATTTTTAATAAAATCGCCGGTGTTGTTTTTGGTTTTTTGAAATATGCTTTTTTATTGAGTCTGTTTTTATATTTTTTCAATAAAGTCGACACGAAATTCAATTTGATTTCTACTGATAAAAAAGCAGAATCCGTTTTTTACTACCCGTTGTTGCGAATTTCAAAAACAGTGGTTCCGTATTTAAGCAAATAGAATTAATTTTCAATTGCTTTCACTCCCGGCAACTCTTTCCCTTCAATATATTCAAGAAGAGCACCTCCGCCGGTAGAAACATAAGATACTTTTTCTGTCAGATTAAATTTTGATATCGCTGCGGCAGAATCACCACCACCGATTAATGAAAATGCTCCTTTTGAAGTTGCATCAACAATTGCATTGGCAACTGCTTTTGTGCCATGTGAAAACTTTTCAAATTCGAATACACCTGCAGGACCATTCCACAAAATTGTTTTTGAAGAAGCAATTACATCTGAAAAAAGTTTTTCTGATTTCGGACCAATGTCTAATCCCATCCAACCGTCAGGAATTTCATTGATGTTACATTCCTTTGCATTCGCATCAGCATCGAATTTATCTGCTATGATGGCATCCACAGGCAAAACAAGATGAACACCTTTCGCTTTTGCTTTTGCAACGATTGAAGCAGCAAGATCCAACTTGTCCTCTTCAACTAATGACGAACCGATTTTTCCTCCGGCAGCTTTTACAAATGTAAAGGCCATTCCTCCACCAATCAATAAACTGTCAACACGATTCAATAATTGTTCGATGATAAGAATCTTATCTGAAACTTTTGCGCCACCCATGATAGCGACAAAAGGTTTTTCACTATTTTTTAAAACACGATCTGCATTTGCCAATTCACCGGCCATTACATAGCCAAAGAATTTCTTCCCTTGAAAATAATCCGCAATCACTGCTGTTGAAGCATGTGCACGATGCGCTGTTCCAAAAGCATCATTTACATATACTGTTCCTAATGCTGCTAATTTTTTAGCAAATGCCGGATCACCTTTTTCTTCTTCTTTGTAAAAGCGTAAATTTTCGAGGAGCAAAATTTCTCCCGGTTTTAATTCAGAAGAAAGTTTAATAGCACTTGCTCCAATACAATCATCTGCAAAAAGCACCTTCGTATTCGTGAGCTTTGAGACGTGAGCAACTATATGTTTCAATGAATATTTATCCGCAGGTCCTTCTTTTGGTCTCCCTAAATGAGACATTAAAATTACAGAGCCACCATCAGCTATAATTTTTTTAATTGTTGGAATTGCTGCACGAATTCTTGTGTCATCAGTGATGTTGAATTCTTTATCCAACGGAACATTAAAGTCAACTCGAATGAGTGCTTTTTCTGATTTGAAGTTGTGGTTGTCGATGGTTTTCATAGGAGACCGGGATTAGGGGGCGGGATTAGGACCGGGATTTAGGACCAGGATTTAGCTGATTTATTTGATTGGAGTGATTGGAGTGATTGGGGTTGGGATGGTTGTCTGTGAGGGTAATGATGTAGTTAGTTTTTTCAAACAATAACAGCAAAGGTAATAAAACAACATACTAAGAATGCAAAGGATTTAAATTATTGAAAAGCGGCGCAATCTGGTCCGGGACTAAATGGTTTTTTGCAGAACTGAAACTTGAAGCCGAAGAAGAAATCGAAGGCCTGGACATCAGACAAACCAACTATTTGTAAAAGGCGATCGGTTCCGATGACAAAAAACTTATAGCGAATTCCTAAGCCGAGTGAGGGTTGTTTCCATTCGAAGAGTGTGTAGTTTAAATTTGCTTCGAATTTTCTTTTTTCATAACGGACAGAAAGATTCATTTGATCGCCACGAGCAATTTGATTTTCTGTAAAATGAATTCTTTTTACAAACGACAAATTTCCATAGACCTTTGTTGTGAATGCATAATCAATTTGTGTGCTGAGTGCAAGTGGTAACCAGACATAAAATCCTTCCTCACGAATTGATCCACTTACCTTAGACACTAATGTGGTTCCTAAATTATTGAGTCCAACATTTGCAGAATCAATGCCGGTCCAAACTCGATTTGTAGTTGTTATTAAATCTATTACTTGTGATTTTCTGAAATAGCGTATTGTGCCTAAATCAATTAATGAAACACCAATTCTATAATCATATTTTTTTACGTTATCGTTGCTTTTGTTACAATCAAATCCGCCTTGTCTTCTTTTGTGCATATATGTGGCTCCAAGAGTTGTACTCAATCCCGCACCACGGAGTGAAATAAATGAATCATCAATTGCTTTACCAATCCTGGCATTTACATTGTGAAACACCGTATTCGAAGAATCAAGAACAGTGTAATCGAAATTACGGACATCACCGTAAAGTCCATTGAAACCAATTAATAAGTTTCCGGTTCCTGCCCACTTAAGATAATGTTTTTCAGATTCACGCAAAACGCGACCATATGTTCCGCCAAGTTCCAACCAAGTGGCGCTCGCAAAACTAAATGGTGTTGAATTAAAACGTTGGCCAAAAATTTCCTGCGCATGAAATCCTGAATAAAATGTATAAGCCAGATGCGAAGGAACACCTAAAACACTTGCTTCACTTCGGAATGCAGAATGGAGTCCCCAAGCCCAATCGCCATTGTTCTTTATATAGGATGGTCCGATGATGAGCATGTGTGCAAAACCATCGTGTATAGACAAGCCGGTTCTGAAAGCATAATTTTTCCCGGGCTCGTTATTCCCGAATAATGAATTAAAGACGATATGTTTGCGTTGTGGAAAGTAGATGTATGTGTTTTCGGCAAAAAAATCACCTGCAATGAGATTGATTTCATACTTATATGGCGCACCGACTATAGTTGAGGGATTCAAGAAAATTCCCATATTTCCACTGTAATTGCTATTGCTAATACCCCACATTTCTTGCCCATAAGAGAAATGGGTGATTAGTATTAAGAGCGAAAGAATTATTTTTTTCATTGCTGTAAAGATACCTTTTTTGGTGAGTAGTAAGTAGTGAGTGGTAAGTAGAAAACAACGGTTTACCAAATCCGTGACACTTGCAACTTAACAAGAAAAAATATTCCCGTAAAATCTACAACGGTGAAAACAAAAAACTATTTTTGCGCTATGAAATTTGCAGATGTTATCGGCCACAATGAGGTAAAAAAGAGACTTATTCACTCTGCTAAAGAGAATAGAGTGAGTCATGCTTTACTTTTTCTTGGCCCTGAAGGAGCCGGCGGTTTGCCTTTGGCAATAGCATTTGCGCAATATCTTGTTTGCGAGAATCCAGGAGATAACGATTCCTGCGGACAATGTTCGGCATGTATTAAGATGGCCAAACATGTTCATCCTGATGTGTCTTTTAGTTTTCCGGTTGCAACAAAAGAAAAGTTAAAAGAACCAAGAAGCGTTGATTTTATTGAGAACTGGAGAAAAGCGATACTTGCTCAACCATATCTTAATTATATGAATTGGATGGATGCAGCTGATTTGGATAACAAGCAAGGTCTTATTGCAGTTCATGAAAGTGCCGATATTTTACATCGTTTAAATTTGAAAGCGGCTGAAGCAACATATAAAATAGTAATCATTTGGCTTCCTGAAAAAATGAATCACCCGGCAGCTAATAAATTGCTGAAAATTTTAGAAGAGCCGCCGGAGCGCACACTTTTCTTTTTGGTTTCAGAAAATTCGGAAGAGTTACTTTCAACGGTTGTTTCAAGGACACAATTAGTGAAAGTAAATCGCATCAATCAAGATGATTTAGTGAATGAATTAATACAGAAACATGGTGTAGATAAAACTACTGCCCGCCATCTTTATCATAAAGCAAATGGAAGTTACTCTGATGCCTTGCAGCTTTTAGAAAGAGCTGACGATAGTAAAAACTTTCAAGAAGATTTTCTTAAGTGGATGAGAGGATGCTACCAACTTAACATCAAAGTAATCAACGAATACGCATTAAAGCTTAATGAGCTTAGTCGTGATGAACAAAAAGTGTTTTTAGTCGATTGCCTGGATAATGTTCGCGAATGCTTATTAATTAATTACGCTAATCGTTCGTTGCTCAAAATGGATGGAGAAGAGTTGACGAATCTTTCCCGACTGGCGCCATTGATTCATATTAATAATGCCGATGAGTTTGTAGAAGAGTTCAACAACGCTGTATTCCATATCGACAGAAATGCCAATTTTAAAATTTTGTTTACGGATTTATCTTTTACCGTGAATCGGTTATTGAGGCAGCCGGCGTAGTTGGGAAGTCCAAACTGCTTATCTTATTCATATGTCGCCCCTACGGGGCTTTTTGTGTGCTATATTCAACGGGGAACCGGGATGTGGCCCCTATGGGGCTGGGCTTTTTAGTTTATTATACCTTACAGCTTGACTAAAACCAACTTGTTAATCTCTGATAATCAGTAAAATGTAAGCTCTATTTATATTAGTTCGCCAATCGACCAAATTTGCTATTTTTGCATATTATTGATATTTATCATATGGCTTGTAATTCGTGTAGTACGGGAAAAGATGGAGTGCCGGGAGGATGCCGAAGTAACGGTACCTGCGGAACGGGTGGCTGCAACAAACTCAATGTATATAATTGGCTTACTGATATGGTGTTACCTTCGGGTCAAGAGCCATTCCCTATAGTTGAAGTGCGCTTTAAAGGTAGTCGCAAAGAATTTTTCACCAATAAAGATAACGTTGAATTAAGAGTCGGCGATATCGTTGCTGTTGAATCTAATCCCGGACATGATGTCGGTGTTGTTTCTATGGTTGGTGAACTTGTGCGGTTTCAATTAAAGAAGAAAAATGTTGCTGAGGATTCTGATGTGATTAAAGCACTTTATCGAAAAGTAAAACCTCAAGAGTTAGACAAGTACAATGAAGTAAAAGATAAAGAAAAAGTTACCCTTAGTCGTTCGCGCGTAATTATTCAATCGCTAAAGTTATCGATGAAATTAAGTGATATCGAATTTCAGGGTGATGGTAAAAAAGCAACATTCTTTTATACCGCTGACGATCGTGTCGATTTTCGTGAACTCATTAAAAAACTTGCAGAAGAATTTCGTGTGCGCGTGGAAATGCGTCAGATTGGAATGCGTCAGGAAGCGAGTCGCTTAGGTGGTATTGGAGTATGCGGAAGAGAATTGTGTTGTTCAACATGGTTGACGGATTTCAAAACTGTTTCTACAAGCACTGCTCGTTATCAAAACCTTGCGCTTAATCCGGCGAAACTTGCAGGACAGTGTACCAAATTAAAATGTTGCCTCAATTACGAATTGGATTCTTATGTTGATACATTAAAAGATTTCCCCTCTACCAATGTTATTCTTGAAACTGAAAATGGAAGAGCTTTTCATCGTAAAACAGATATCTTCAAACGATTGATGTGGTATGCCTATACGATTGATGAGAAAAAAGAACAACGCGAATTAGTAGAAGGTGGTGTTGGTGGAAATTGGGTAATGTTATCTGTTGACAGAGTAAATGAAGTAATCAATCTCAACAAGCAAAAAATAAAACCTACAGATCTCGCACTTCCTGTTGAAATGGTTTTGGATATTGCTCCTGATTATGAAAATGTTGTTGGTCAAGATAGAATTGACCGAATGGATAAGTTAAAAAAGAAACACAAGAAAAAGAAGAAAAGTGGCAGCGGCGAATCGCAAACTGCAAATGCCACTCCGCAAACCTCTACTCAAAATCAAAATAGACCAATATCACCAAGAGTAAATGTTGCTCCTGCGAAGCCACAAGGTAATCCGCAAAATCAAGGTAATGCAACAAACGCAGGAAGCAATCAGCCGAATCGTAATCAGCCGAACTCTGCTAATCCGAAGCCGAATACTCCTCAGCAAAATCAACCTCGCCCACAGAATCAGCCGCAGCGCCAAAATGCGCCACGTCCGCAAAATCAAAATCAAAATCCGAATAATCCACAGCAAAATAAACCGGCAAATCAAAATCCTCCAAAGCCGCAGAATACTCCTTCAAACTCACCATCGGTTTCTTCTTCACCTTCATCAACACCAACACCTCCTTCAACACCTTCAACCGGTAGTGCTCCAACAAGTAGACCCAATCGCGTACCTCGTCAACCACGACCTGATAAACCGGCAGACCAATAATCGATGAACTTAAAACTAACAACTCGAAACTTTTTTTCTAGTGTACTTCTTGTTACTGCTTTATTCTCATTGTCGTCATGCGATAGCAATGTTATTTTCGAAGAGAATATAAAATTACCGGAAAATCGCTGGGAGCAAAATAATGCAATCCGGTTCACTGTAAATATTGAAGACACAATTAACCCGCATAATTTATATATCAATTTAAGAAATGCCGGCGGATATCAGTTCAGTAATATCTTTTTATTCTTTACAACAACATCTCCAAGCGGTAAAATGGAGCGCGATACATTAGAACTAACTCTTGCAGATGCAAGTGGTAAATGGGTTGGTGATGGCATGGGCGACATCTGGGATAACCGACAACTCTTCAAACCAAATTTTCGTTTTCCTGAATCGGGAAAATATATTTTTCAACTCGAACAAGCTATGCGCATTGATCCACTTCCGCAGATTATGGATGCCGGGATAAGGATTGAAAGGGCTGGAGGGAAGTAGTGAGTGGTAAAAAGTAAGTAGTAAGTAGTAAGTAGTAAGTAGTAAGAAGTAAGTAGTAAGAAGTAAGAAGTAAGTAGTAAGTAGTAAATAGTAAATAGTAAATAGTAAGAAGTAAGTGGTAAGTAGTAAGTAGTAAATAGTAAATAGTAAGAAGTTAGTAGTAAGTAGTAAGT
>CAYHCU010000052.1:0-3020 GCA_964355035.1 uncultured Flavobacteriales bacterium
TTGTATTTCCGGGATTTGAATGTACATGGAATTCAATCATTGCTCCAAGTGTAGCACCGGTTGCAGGTTTTATAATTGGTAACCCGAATCCTCCGCTAGGAGTAAATGTTCAATTTACTGATACATCAACGAATGGTCCAACAAGATGGTTGTGGGATTTCGGTGATACAGATACAGCACACAGTCAAAATCCATTACATACTTATGCAAATCCGGGAACATATACTGTTACTTTGATTGCTTTTACATGTAATGAAACAGATACAATCACACAAACATTAACGGTTCAAGGTCCTCCGCAAATCAGTGTGGCGCAAACAGGATTTAGCATCAGTGCAGCTTGTGGCGATTCAGTTGCTTTTCCATTAGACATCAGCAATATTGCCGGTGGAGAATTGGTTTACAATGTAGACGGTTCAAATGTTGGAGCAATAAAAGTGTTGGCCATGACTTATGGTACCGACATGTTTGCAGAGTATCCAAAAACGATTGATGCAATCAACCAATATTTTACAGGTTACACATTAACAACTACTGCTACTACAAACGGTGGAACATTAAGTGGTTTGTTGAATGGTAAAAATGTTCTTTTAATTCCGGAACAAGAAACAGGCTTACCTTCAGTATGGGCAGGCTTAGCTCCGGTGATCCAGCAATTCCTTAACAATGGCGGTTCTGTAATTTACCTTGGTTCATTTTCTTCGGAATCAGATTGTATGTTTAATACAGGTGTATTCTCAGGAACTTTTGCTCAGGATGAATTTACTGCCTTTACTTCGCTTGATGTTTTGGATGCAGGTAATCCATTGGTTGCAGGTTTAGGTGTTACTACATTTAGTCCACCAAGCGCAACATTCTCAATGAACTTTACCAACCCTGATATAACAAGAGTAGTTACCGCAGGCGCTAATGATGTTGTTGCATACCGTTATTACGGATCAGGAAAAGCAATCTTTATTGCTTTCGATTATTTTGCACCATCAACAGAAAGTTCAAAAATTATTGCAAATGCAATTCAGTGGGGTGGAGAAAATGCACTTCCATCATGGATTTCAGTAGCACCGGTTTCTGATACAGTAGGAGCAGGAAATACTTCAAATGCAGTTGTTACATTCCAAACTACAGGATTGGCTGCAGGAACATACTATGCGAACCTAGGTGTTGCAAGTAATGATCCATTAACACCAATTGTACTTTTGCCTTGTACACTTACAGTTTCAGGTTTACCAATAATTGGTTTATCAGTTCAGTGTTTAACTTTTGACACAGTAATGCAAAACACTGCAATCCGGGATACTTTCCAGATTGTTAACAATGGTTGTGATACATTATTTGTTTCATCAGTCGCAACAAACACTGCTCAATTTACAGTGTCTTCAAGTGTTTCTTATTTACTTCCGGGTGGATACACAGATGTAATTGTCACTTTCAATAGTGGAGCAATTGGTACTTTTACTGATACGGTTTACGTTTTGAATAATGATAGTAATGTGGCAGTTTGCTTAACAGGTAATGCTGTTCCTGCACCTCAAATCACCACCTCAACGAATAGTGTTTCGCAAGCACTACCTGCATGTGGAACTACAGGCTCAATGACATTTGACATCAGTAATACAGGAGTTTCAGGTGCCATCAGTTTGACGTATTCTATTGGAGCTTTACCGGCTTGGGTTGTTGCTTCTCCAACATCAGGAGTTATTCCTGTTGGTGGATCAGTTACGATTACGCTCGACTTCTCTTCCGGTATTCTTGCGGGAGGAAATCAAATAACAAACATTGTAGTGAACACGAATGATCCATTGACGCCAATTAAATTGATTCCTTGTACTCTTGCAGTAGATTACAATCCTTGTATGGATTACACATTTACAACAAATACTTGTACAGGATTTGCGGTATTCACATCTACACAAATAAATATTCCGGATACATATCATTGGGATTTCGGTGATGGAGATACTTCAATCGTAGCAAGTCCTTCTCATGGATTCCCTGCAAACGGAAATTACACAGTGACTTTGATTGCTTGTAATGCTGCCGGTTGTGATACAGTAATTCAAACAGTAAATGCAATTATTACCGGACCTCAAGCAACATCTTGTTATCCTTCAACATTAGCTTATTGCTGTGGTATTGGTATAACTAATTTCAGATTTGGAGCTGTCGGTAATGAAATCAATAACAGTTCGAATGATGCAATTGATGGTTATTCTGATTATACATGTACTGATACAGTTACATTGAACACGAACTACCCTTATAACATTACTGCAACTACAGGATTTACATATGCTGAGCGAGTGAAAGCTTGGTTAGACATGAACAACGACGGAGTTCTTGATCCGGCTACAGAGCAGATCTATAGTGATTCAGCACTTACTACGCATACAGTTCAGACATTTGTTATCCCTGCAGGAACAGTATACAATCAGCCGTTACGTTTACGTGTAGCGTCAGATTATACAGGAAATCCATCTCCAACACCTTGTCTGGATCTTCAGTTTGGTCAGGTAGAAGATTATTCAGTTTTCGTTTCTTTCTATGACGGCGTTACTGAATTCAGTCATGAAATTGGTTTCTCTGTTTATCCGAATCCATTTGATCAGTCTTCAAGTATTGAATACACATTGAAGAATTCTTCAAAAGTTACTGTTGAAGTTTATAATATCATGGGCTCAAAAATTCAAAATTTTGTAGCGAATGAATTACAAACTGCAGGCAAACATACATATCAATTCAACGGACAAGCTGCCGGTGTATATTATGTAAAAGTTACTGCTGATGGTAAAACAGCTGTTCAGAAAGTTGTGAAGATGTAATTCATCTTTCATCATAAAAAAAAGAGCCTTTCCGGTGGGAAGGCTCTTTTTTTTGTTATTTGCTTTTGACTTTTTCTCCCGCAGATTGCGCAGATTTCCGCAGAAGCGTGTCGCTATTTTTTTGACTTTTGACTTTTGACTTTTGATTTTTTTTCTCCCGCAGATCGCGCAGATTTCCGCAGAAGCGTGTCGCTATTTTTT
>CAYHCU010000052.1:3120-14111 GCA_964355035.1 uncultured Flavobacteriales bacterium
TTTTTTTTCTCCCGCAGATCGCGCAGATTTCCGCAGAAGCGTGTCGCTATTTTTTCGACTTTTGACTTTTGACTTTTGATTTTTTTTCTCCCGCAGATCGCGCGGATTTTCGCAGAAGCGTGTCGCTATTTTTTTGACTTTTAACTTTTAACTTTTACCTTTTACCTTTTACCTTTCACCCTCACCCTCACCCTCACCCTCACCCTCACCCTTTCACCCTCGACTTATGAACCCTTTTTCTCTTCGAACGAACCTTAAAGTTATCAGATAAAATACTAATGTTCCCATCTACTTCAAGTATTGCAAGATTTACTTCTTCAACAGAAGATACGCCATGTTCACGGACGGAGGCATCGAGCTCGTCTCTTGTAATTTTTTCCTGCCGCAGATGTTCTTCAACAACATTACCGTCATGAATTAAAATAACGGGTGAACCTTGAATCCACCGGCTTGCTTTTTTATCACGAAACATAAATTGTTTCAAAAGGTAGTTAACAAAGAAGAGGGTAATCGCTGCTGTAATTCCGCCATACAATGTGCTATCAGATCCAACCATTGCATTTTGGACAGAGTTACTGATCAGAAGAATAAATACAAGATCAATAATTGACAATTGGGATAGTTCCTTTTTTCCAAAGATTCGAATGCCGATTATAATTACAAAATAGACAACGATGCTGCGAAATGCAATTTCCAGGTAGGGCGATATAGTCATATTATTCAGATTTATTGAGTGAAGACGTTCTAGTTTTTTTCAATTTACGTATCTTTGTTTGATGAAATATAAGAAACATATTTTTATTTGCACAAATCAGCGTGGAGAAGGTCAACGGAAATCCTGTGGTGAAGAGTGTGGAATGAATTTAGTGCAGGAATTTAAAAAGCAATTGAAAGACCGGAACATTGATTTTCCCATTAGAGTGCAAAGGGCAGGTTGTCTGGATGCTTGTGATCATGGTCCTGCAATGGTAATTTATCCGGATGGAGTCTTTTACGGGGGAGTACAAAGCAGCGATATTGAACAAATCATCGATGAACATATTTTGAATGATCACCCGGTAGAACGGTTGGTAATTGATTTTTCGAAAGACAAATAATGGATTTATCGCCTGAAAAATATCGTTATGATCTTGAGATTATTCGCGAAACAGCGATTCAGGTCATACGTGATTTCAGCATTCATAAGTTTGAAGTAACTTTTAGCGGTAATGAATTGACAGCCTATGCAGAATTAGTAGGTCAGCTGGAACCGATTTTAAGTGACATGTATAAAACAAATCGCAATGGCTTTCAAGCCTTGCTTTATCAGATTGATATAAGTGAAAGCTCTTTTCGTAATTTGATTCAACTTTCAGGTACCAATGAATTTAGTGGGAAACTGGCCGAAATGATTGTTCAGCGGGAGTTTCAGAAAGTACTAACCAGGAAATATTTTAGCAAAAAACCCGAATAAAGGGAATAATCTCAGTAAAAAACCTCGGTGGAGTTTTAGTTTAACGAATAGCATCCGTACATTTGCCACATGAAAATAGGCGTTGTTGTATTCCCGGGGTCAAATTGCGATGAAGACATGGTTCATGTGTTGAGCAATGTATTAAGGTTACAAGTAGTTAAATTATGGCACAAGGATCACGACCTTCAAGGCTGTGATTTCATCATTTTACCGGGAGGTTTTTCATATGGCGATTATTTACGTTCAGGAGCGATTGCCCGCTTTTCACCAATTATGCAGGAAGTTATTTCCTTTGCAAATCAAGGAGGTTTTGTTTTTGGAGTATGTAATGGATTTCAAATCCTATGTGAGTCCGGTTTATTGCCCGGAGCTTTGATGCATAATGAGCAACATCAATTTGTTTGCAAAAACACTTTTATAAGAACAGTGAATAATGATTCAATGCTAACGGCATCGATTGATCCACATAGCGTATTAAAAATTCCGATTGCTCATGGCGAAGGAAAATTCTTTGCCGATGAAAAAACGTTATCGGAAATGAATGATAACGGACAAATTTTATTTCGCTATTGCGATGAAGACGGCAACATTACTGCGGAGGCAAATCCAAATGGAACAACAGAAAACATAGCCGGAATTTGCAACGACAGACAAAACGTATTTGGAATGATGCCGCATCCGGAACGTGCTTCAGAAGGAGTGTTAGGCAACACAGACGGAAAAATTATTTTCGAATCGCTGTTTGGTTTGGTTGGAGTTCAGAGACGCGCGGAGTAGGAATTTCGGATTGGACGAGCTGCTAAGAGGTAATTGGTTCAAGGCACGTTTATTCACTTGCCTCAAAGTTAAAAGGATGATTTTTTTTATTCGTAGCTAATGCCGTAGGCATCTCGTCGCCTTACGCCACTCCTCCTCTCATTGAGGCGACCAATGTGTCATCTCGCAGAGAACTCGTCGATCTCTAAGAACGGCGGCTCGCAAATATCAATTTGGATTCACTTTTAATCGTTGATATCAAACAGTTGAACACACTTGTAAATAAAATCTCTCCCCAACTTTTGATGGTGACCCTTTAGTTTCGGAAGCGCGATGTTTTTTTTGTCCCGCAGATACGCAGAAAAGCGCAGAATTTTTTAAGAAACAATTTTTCGAGTTTAGTTGAGTCACTATCAAAAGTTGGCGAGAGATTTAATCAACGCATGTGCTCAAAGGTTTGTTTACATCTATTAAAAGCGAATCCAAATAAGTATTTGCGAGCCGCCGTACCTAGAGAACGACGAGGTCCTTACAGGATGACACTGTGATGGCATTAATGGGAGGAGGAGTAGCGTAAGGCGACGAGATGCCTACGGCATTAGCTGTGAATATAAAAGTCGTCTTTCTAACTTTGAGGCAAGAGAATAAATGTGTAGTAAATTCCTAAGGAATGTATTTCTACATCATTTCCAAAATCGAAATCGGCTAACTGTAGCAGACACCCAATCCGAAATCCGAATTCCGCAATCCGCAATCCGAAATCACTCCACAACCAACTTCCGACAGAATTGTTTTTCGTCAGAAGTGATTTTCACAAAATAAATTCCGGAAGCAATAGTACTTGTGTTGATTTGATATGTCGTGCCTACGTCAGCATGTTCAATTTTTGTATTGAAAATAATTTTGCCGGAAAGATCAACAATTTCAATGCGTGGTTTGGTAAAAGTATTTGCAAATGAAATAGACATATTCTCATTTGTAGGATTGGGATAAATACTAAATGCTGCATTGGATTCAATACTATTCACAGATACAAAGAAACTAATTGTAGCACAATCAGAATTGATACAGCCATTTCCATCCGTAACAGTAACACAATACGTACCTGATGCAAAAACAGTTAATGTTTGCAATGTACTACCGCTGCTCCAATCGTAATTTGCAAAGCCGGGGCCCGGATCCAGAATGTAAACATTTGGGATTTCAATGTTTGTGTCCGGACCAATAGAAACAATTGGAGGAGTCAATAAAGTTGCGGAAACAGCAACAAATCCACTGACGCACAATCCATCGAATGCTTGCGCATAGTAGGTTGTAGTTGCTGTAAGAAAAGGAGTAGTGAAGGATGCTCCTGTTCCCAATAAGGTAGTCCCAATTGCATCATTATACCAATGAATGCCATTGCTTGAAGTTGTAGATAAGGTAACAGTACCGGAACCACAAACTGAGCCGTTAATCATTATAGGATCAGCGAGTGCAGTACCAATAGTGGCAATGATTTCAGCCCTCGGACTGATGCAAGAATTTGCATCGATTGCTTGAACATAATATGGAGTGTTCACCGTCAACGAAGGTGTTGTGTAATTTAGTCCGGTAGATAATAAACTACCACCGCTGCTAACAGCATACCATTGGACTGTATTGGAAGAACTGACAGAAAGATTTACCGTTCCCGGTCCGCAACGAGTTGAATCAACAGCAGTAGGAGCAACCGGAATAGAATTGATAATTGCATTTACAGGTACACGACTACTTGGACAACTTAAATCTGTCTGAGCATAATAAATTGTTGAAGAGGTGAGTGATGGTGTTATGAACGTTGAACTATTTGCCAATGCCGTACCGCCGGTAGGAACATCAAACCAATAAACAGAGCCACTTGAAGTTGCAAATAACGTTACTGTTCCCGGACCACAATGAGCAGAGTCAGCAGCGGTAGGAGCATTTGGTGTTGTGTTTATTGTTGCGACGACAGGAACACGTGCACTTGGGCAATTCAATCCGGTTTGTGCATAATAAGTTGTAGTTGCAGAGATAGAAGGTGTTGTAAATGTTGTGCCATTTGCTAAAGCTGTTCCACCTGTAGGAACATCAAACCAATTGATTGAACCACTAGAGCCGGCAGAAAGATTTACTGTTCCCGGTCCGCAATTTGAACCGCCTGTTACAGTTGGAACGCCACTGTTACCATCTACGGTAACTGTAACAGTCATAGTATTATTTGCAGGAAAAACATCATTATTATTTAAAGTAGAAAGAAGAAATGTGTATGTACCACCTGCAGCTGTATTGATTGCAGTTGGGAAAATAAGAGTATCGGCATCTTGTGGGAATAGAGCACCTGAGTAGGTTGCACTTAAAGTTGCATTAAGTGAACCGGATATTACTGCAGTTGCAGGAACATTTGGTACGGTGTCATTACCAAAATTTTTGATAAGAATTTTAACCAGAGAATTTGAACCTCCACAAAGAGTAGTATTCGGCTCAATTAAAACAGTCGCAGTTGTATAGGTAAGATGATTGGATACAACTCCGGTAGAATTTGTTTTGACAACATAACCTTCTTCACCATTAAATCCAAAACTTCCTGAATAGCCGGCCATGATGTATCCGCCATCACTCGTCTCTTGTCCGCTATAACCATGATCATGATTATCTCCTCCATAGGTATTCGACCAAAGAGAATCTCCGGTTATGTTTGTGTGCACAAGCCACATGTTCGGAAGCAGCGGACTAAAGCTGCTTGACGTTCCGCTTAAAATTAATCCGCCATCGCTTGTAAGTTCTACTCTGTGAAAATCGTCAGGTTGAGAACCGCCAAAAGTTTTCGACCAAAGTCGAGCTCCTGATGTATCAGTTTTTACAAGATAGCCATCGTCACCACCGATGCCTGCGCCATTTGTTCCACCTGCTAAAAAGTAGCCATCGCTACCGACTGCAATGTGTTCAATGTTGTCTGTTCCGGGAGTGCCGATTTTTGTCGACCATAGAACGTTTCCGGAATCATCAGTACGAATAAGAGATTGATCGAAACCTGTTACTCCGTTTGAACTTTGTCCGCCGATAAGGAATCCGCCGTTCGCCAAAGCTCTTACACAATTGGCATCATCGTATACTGCTGTTCCGTAACGTTTAAACCACAAAGAATCTCCATTCGAGTCAACTTTGTATAAAAAAGCATCATAATACAATGCCGGTGGCGATGTTGTATAACCGGCGATGGCGAAGGAGCCGTCACTGAGTTCAATGATATCTTGCGCACGATCTTTTCCTGTGCCGCCCCAAGTTTTTGTCCAGAGTAATTGCCCGGATGAATTTATTTTTACGATAAGAATATCATCAGAAATTCCGGTAATACTGTTAGTGTAACCACACATTACAAAACCTCCATCAGATGCAACAATGACTTTGTAGAAAAGGTCTTTTTTACTTAAGCCGATGTTCTGGCGGAACGTCCAAAGCGTATCGCCGTTTGTATTCAATCGAACTACATAAGCGTCAGAATCGCTGGCAGTCGAATCAGAAGTATATCCCGCTAAAACGTAACCGCCTGTTGGAACTTCTTTCGCATTTCTGAAAGCATCGGTGCTTTTTCTGCTGAATAATTTCTCCCAGGTAATTTGAGAGGTAGAAACAAAGCCATTGAGAAGACAAGCAAGAGTAAAAAGAACTATTTTTTTCATGGTTAATTGGTGTTTATTCAAAAGTAAAATAAAAAAACCTGCCATTCAAACAGCAGGTTTTTTATAGATGACAATATTGTTATTCGATGATAATATTTCTAGTCACTGTACTTTCAGCACTTATGATTGAAATAAAATAAACGCCGGTAGATAGTTTTGTAAAATCAAACAACTTGTTGTACAAAGAACTTCCGTTGTGTTTATCCGTTGCAATTATTTTTCCAAGCGCATCTGTAATTCTTAATTCAAATTTAAGTGTTGGATCATTTACAAATACATTGAACAATCCTGTTGTTGGACTTGGATAAATTAGCAGCGACTTATCGAGACTAATTTCATTCACACTAATCAATACATTGATGGTAATAGAGTCGGCACCTTGGCAACCGTTCACATCTGTAACCGTTACATAATAGAATCCGGCTATACCTGTAGTAATTGTTTGAGTCGTTGCTGCATTACTCCAAAGATAGGTCGTGTAGCCAACGCCTGCATCAAGAGTAACCGTTTGACCGGAATTAATGTTGATGACAGCAGGTCCGATATTGATGGCCGGTAGAGTATGAATTGTAATCGTTGATGCAATAGCATTACTGTTGCATGTTCCGTCATTTGCAATAGCATAAACAGTTGTTGTGCTGTTAAACGTTGCAGTGTACGTTGCAGTGCTTGATAATAATGTACCGCCTGTTGCTGCAGAATACCATGAAACCGGATTTACAGAAGTAGCAGTAACAGTTAATTGAGCCGGTCCGCAATTACTTGCAGTCGTAACAATTGGATCTGCAGGAAGTGCATTGAATGTTATAGTTAACGGAACAGCATTGCTAATGCAACCGGGAATTCCTGCGACTGCATAATAAGTTGTAGTTGCAGAAAGTGCAGGCGTTGTAAATGTAGATCCTGTTCCAAGAATAACTCCATTTGGAATATCGTACCATGTAATCGGATTAGCAGCGGTTGCAGAAATTGTCACAGCGATATTTCCGCAGATGGATGTGTCTTGAACGATTGGATCTGCAGCAGTAGAAGTTATGATTGCATTTACGGCAGTACGCGGACTAGGACAAGCGAGACTTGCCTGAGCGTAGTACGTAGTTGTTACAGTAAGCGAAGGTGTAGTATATGATGCACCGGTAGAAAGCAATGTTCCGCCTGTTGGAGCACTATACCAATAAATTGTATCTGCAGAAGTTGCAGTTAATGTAATTGCACCCGGACCACAGTTTGCAACATCAGAAGAAGTAGGAGCAGAAGTATTTGTAATCGTTGCAGTAATAGGAGTTCGTACACTCGTGCAACCATTGTCAGTTGCTTGTGCATAGTAAACAGTAGTAGCAGAAATAACAGGAGTTGTATAAATTAAACCTGAACTAAGTTGTGATCCACCGCTGGATGCAGTCCACCAGGTAACAGGATCAATTGATTGAGCAGAAAGAACAACAGAGCCGGTACCGCAATGACTTGCATTTGTACCAACAGGAGGAGCAGCAACAGTGATATTTGCAACAACAGGAATTCTTGAACTCGGGCATGCACCTAATGACTGAGCATAATACGTTACAGCATTCGCAAGAATTGGAGTCACGAAGTTGTATGTAGTAGCGAGTAATGTTCCGCCTGATTGCTGATCATACCAACCAACAGGGTCAGCCGATGTAGCATGTAGGGTTACAGAAATTGGTCCACATGCTGCAACATCACTTGCAACAGGCGACGTAGCGGCATTAATAATTGCCTGTACAGGAATTCTTGCACTTGGACAATTTGTTCCTGCAGAAACATAATAAGTTTGAGTAGAATTTAAGAATGGGGTAGTGAATGATGATCCGCTTCCTACTTGTGTTCCATTTGTAGCAGCATCATACCAGAACAATGGGTCAGATGAACTGGCAGTAAGAGTAACAGTACCCGGACCACAATTTGTAACATCAGATGCAGTCGGTACAGAAGATTGAGTATTGATAATTGCTTGCACTTCGATGCGAGGAGAACAAACGCCTACTTGCAAGTAATATGAAGTAGTTGAAGCGAGAGAAGGAGTTGTAAAACTAGAACCTGTTGCAAGTTGAGTTCCGCCTGTAGGAGCATCATACCAACTCAGAAGAGAACCGGAAGCCGTTAAAGTGACAGTACCATTTCCGCAACGTGCGCCATCGAAAGCAGTAGTAGGAGTTGTGCTACCGATGATTGCTTGAGCAGGAACACGGTTGCTACCACAATTTCCATAAGGAACAAAAACATACCAATCGTAGAAGTAATAATAGTTGGAGTTGTTATTTGCGCTTGATCCATAAATTTCAATTGTTTTTGAAACGCTATATGGAAAAGAAGCGCCGGTAGTATTTCTGAATAAATTACCGCTTCCGCTTCCAAGTCCAAGTTGAAAATCATTTCCTTGCGGCACATCGAAATTTAAGTAGACACGACTATCGCCTACAGGCAAATTTATTGTTTTGGATTGAAGCACAGTACCGGATGAATTTCTTAATTCAATAATTCTGTTGCCGGATGTACTTGCCGTTACTTTCACAGAAATTATTTTCAGCGCAAGACGCGTATCAAATTTCAGGTAGCCGGTGTTGTTAGTACTTCCTGCACCAATAGAATTGTCAACAGCGCCAACCTTGCTTCCTTTTCCTTTTACAGATTCAACATAATAATTTGTGGAAGAAGCCAAGATAGGAGTTGTATAAGAAGATCCTGTAGAGACTAAAGAGCCATTCACAGCAGCATCATACCAAAACATTGAATCGGCGGCAGCAGCAGCAGTAGAGCTAAGCGTTAAAGAAGCAGCAGAACAACTTACGGCACCGGTTGTGCTTGCATCGCTTGTAGGAGGAAGTACAGTTACAGTAATAATACTTGTATCGTTTGAATAACTGATATCGCTACTACGGTGAGGAGTATAAGCTGTCAACGTGTAATTGCCGTCAACATTGAAATTATAAGTTGGTGTGAATGTTAATGTATTTGTTGCGCCACTGCTAAGCGTTCCGGTAAGCGTATCTCTCAACGTTGTAGTTGATGTTCCGTTATTAATATCAATAGTGACAATAATATTTGCTTCGCTGGTAAGTCCGTAATTTGTGAGCTTTAATTGAAAAGGGACATTGTTACTTCTGCAGAGAGAAGTATAAGGAGTAATGAATTCATCGATAGCGATATCTTTATTTACACCACCACTTGGTCCGAGTTTAACCAGACTAAAATTTGAAAATCCGGCAGCATTTCTGAAAAATCCGACTTCAGCAAAACCGCCATCAGAAGTTTCTATACCTCTATAAGCGTGATCATGATAGGTAGAGCCGTAGGTCGAATTCTGCCATTCAATATTTCCAAGGTTATCTGTTTTTACTAAATAATAATTTGGGTTGATGAGTCCGAAGCTTCTTGTAATACCGGCGATAATCATTCCGCCATCAGAAGTAAACTCAACGGTTTTCCCACCATCTTTTTTATTTCCGCCAATGGTACGAGTCCAAAGAGTGTCGCCATTAGCATCAGTTTTAATTAACCAAAGGTCAGTATCCCCTAAGCTGTTAGCAAGACTGTCAGCATCAGCGATCATCATATAGCCACCGGTAGGATCGATTGCCACATAGTGAGTTTCCTGAATTCCGATATTGGTGATTGATTTATGCCACTGTTCATTTCCGGAAGCATCCGTTTTTAGAAGATAAGTATCGCCATCGCCAGTACCATAACTATAGGTTTGACCGGCGATAATGTAACCATGATCGGCAGTTTGGTGAATAGAGTTTCCGATATCGAAACCACCGCCACCTAGAATAGTTTGCCATTCAATTGTTCCGGCAGAATTAAATTTGACCAACAAAACATCATAATATTGTGTTCCTGTAGTGTAACTAATTCCTGTAGCGGCATAACCGCCATCATCCGTTAAAGTTACCGCTTCCAATTCCTGAATACCGGCATCGCCGACTGTTGTAGACCAAAGTGTATTTCCGTTTATGTCAGTTTTTACGAGCCAGCCGTCGTTATCTCCACCGCCGTACGAATTTGTAAGACCGCAGATAATAAAACCATTGTCGACCGGCGTAGGTTTAACCATATTGGCAAAATCAAAGCCGATGCCGCCGATAGATTTTGTCCAAAGTTGATTCCCATAAGCATCAGCGCGAACCAACCACATATCAGTTTGTCCGTTGCTATAGGTGCTGGTACCGCCGGTCATGATGAAACCGCTGTCCGGTAATTGTTCCATCCATCGTCCTTCTTCATTGTAGGCGCCGCCATATTCAGTGCTGAATTGAATTTGAGCCTGCGATGCAGAGGCAAGGATTAAAAGGAATAGAATCGGGAGGAATAGTTTTCTTTTCATATTTTGGTTGAGAGCTAACGTTGCAAAAGTAAGAATATGCCCTGCAAAATGGTGCATATTTATGTAGAAATTAGTATTTTAGGGGTGAATGAGAGATTTGTTAAAGAATTGCTTCAAATTTCCCTAATTATCTTGCTTTTAGTGTGAAGAGATAAAGCAAAATAATGAGTCGGGAATTTATTCAGATTTTAATTACTATTCATCAGTTTTCGGGTACAAATTTAAACACAGAAAAGGGAAAATTGTTCGGGTTTTGTAAAAGTTTTTTGGAGTACAAAAATGATGTAACTTTTTAATGGAATTGTGTAACACAGAACTGTGATTTGGTAGTATTGAAATTGCTGTTGGAATTTTCAGAAAAGCGATTATTTGAGCGAGAAAAACAGGAATCAAGAAGCACGTGATTGTTCACCTTTTACGCTATAGTTTTGCTACACATTTTTTAGAAAACGGAACCAATTATATGATTTATGATAGAAATGACAAATAATATAAATTTTTCGCTATCCTTGTGAACGTAAAGGAATACTCGGGAAGTTTAGTTTTTAGAAGAGGGGAGTTAGGTTTAACGATTTTAGAAACGAACAAACATTAAGCGCAGCATTCAATTCAGGTTGTTATTTAATTATACTACCAATGATTGGGGAAGAATTTAATTTAGTTAATGCTGAAATAGCTGCAACTTGGTACGTTTATTCCGGGGTGGAGAGAGTAACTGCACCGAAGAGTTGGGTGGTGCGTAAAGCGGAATGTT
>CAYHCU010000053.1:0-14110 GCA_964355035.1 uncultured Flavobacteriales bacterium
CTCAAGTTCACTATTTTCAAGTTCGTTCTTCTCCAACTCGTTATTCTCCTTCTCTTTGTTAATCATGAATCGTAATGTAAATAATTTATAAAATTCAATTTCAGTTGATCACTATTTTCTTGACCGAACTGAAATTATTTTCGTTGATAATCCTCACAAAATAAATGCCTGAAGAAATATCGTCGACAGAAATTGTTTTAATAGAAGTGATTGCATCTTCATTTATGACTTCACCAATCAAATTCAGAATCTGATATCTTGATTTTTTGTCAAAAGGAAGTTCAATCGTAATTTTATTTGTCGCCGGATTAGGATAAACACTGAAATCGAAATTGTTTTGAGCAACTTCATCTATACCTACAAGTGAAATATGTTTGCCAAAAATCGGTCGGATCATCCACGAGCCTTTTACATTGGATTGATGCCAGAAGCCATCAAGGTGATAAAACATTTTACTTCGTGAATCAGTATTTCTGTCCAGACCAATTCCATATTGTGTCGCAGGTTCGTTTTGTTCTATTCCAATAAACAGTGTACCAGGATTGACAATTAGAACGGTGTCAAATACAAATGTTTTAAAGCCATTGATGCTGTCGTTTGTTCCCGGTTTCAAATCGTATGTCGTGCGGATTCTAACATCACTGTTTGAGCCAACATCAACAGAACTCCAGGCAACCAGTTGAAAGAGTTTGTTCGTCACATCTACACCAACAGGATTGAAATAAATCTGTGCACCAACAAGTGTATCTTGCATTTTCACATCAAATTTATACGCCATTTCAACATCCAAATTGCCGGTTAAACCATAAGCAACTTCTGCCGAGCCATCATCATAAGCATAGTAATTATGAAAATGCTGAGTGAAGTAGCTGGTGTCGTTGTTGGTGTTGGAAGCAAATCCACCTATTGAAATATAAGATTTGATTAAGAAATCAATACTATCTGTACTTTGGACAGGATATGAAAAGTTAGTTAAAGGAATAGTGTAAGGAGTAAAAGTAAGTGAAGCAGTTGGTTGAACAAGAGCGCTTCCTGTAAATATATTTGTGCCATTTTGAAAAATATCTATTTTAGGTTCAAATGATGCGTTTCCGTAATTGATATTATAAAGGGTATCATTCATTGTTGATTTCATTGCAGCTAGAATTTGTGTACCCAAAGATTTATAATGTGGATACGGCATAGCTGTAAACTCATTCAATATTGTGGTTTGTGGATAAACTAAAGCTCTGTCAAGTATCGAATCATTCGGTGCACCGTCTTTACGAAGAATTACATAATCCAAATTCCAATGATCTCTGTTTCCATTGATGGTTGCAATGTTGTAGAATCGAAATTGAAATCCACGATAAAAATATTTTGCATCGAGGATGTGAATATTAGCGCGTTGAAAAACAGTATCCGATTTTCCGGGTAAAGCCCAGATATTATTCCACACTCCGCCGGTATCTCTCATTTGTAATACCAGTGAATCGCCATTCTCAGGAACATCTCCTAGTCCTTGAGGTTGATAAAAAAAGCTAAGCCAGATACTTGTATCGCCAGCTAAAACACCAAGGTCAATTGGTCTTGAAGTTAAATTGTCTCCAACTGAATCCACAGAAGCAGCAGGATTATGTGGAAGTCCGTATTGATTCAAACCATCAAAGGTAGCGACACCAATTGTAATCGGAAGGTCTGCATAGTTAGTGTTGATGAAAACATTGCTATCGAGCCAAAGACTATCGAAAGGATAAATTCCCGGACGGGAAAAGTCGTCGACAAAAGGAAGAATCAAGGTGTCATAAACTGCTGTTGTACGAAATGCAGCCGGATTTTCTTTTTGTGCTTTTGCAGCATTGAGGAGAACAGGATTTGTTCCAAGAGGTAGAATTTGTTCTTGTCCTGAAACTTTTAGAGTTGCAGCAAAAAGGAGCATAACAACGAAAGATACGAGGAATCGTAAATTCCGATTGACTATTTTATTCATAATAACTTATTAAGTTCTTTAGGTAGAACAATTTGAAGCACTTAGAGTTGGCGAAAATACGAATAAAGTAGCAAATTATTGCTTAACGCAGGTAAATATCAATCGCTTCCCCTTGATTCATCGTTGCACCTTCTACGGGAGCCGGCTCTTGCCTGTAAATTTTAGCCTTTGTTGAGTCACGAAGGCCCTTATCGTAGAAAATTGTACCCACATTCAGGGAAGAACCTTTGAGTACAAAAAGAGCTTCATCGAGTGGCGAGCCTGTCAAATCAGGGATGGGAACCTCCACGCTGCCTAATCCATCGCCCAAAAGCAGATCAATTTTAGAGCCTTTTGGAAGACTTTTTCCGGCTGTTATCGAATTGCCTTTGTATCGTTGATCGAGTACAGCATTTTTCGCCAAGTCAGGTTTGTAAGTCAATTGACCAACGCGTAAACCAAAAGAAAGCAAAATCGCTTCAGCCTGACGATAAGAAACATCGATCAGATTCGGCATTTTAACATCGGGAGCATTTTGAGAATTAATAGTAAGGTAAATAGTTCGTCCTTCTTTTACTTTACTATCGGGAGCGGGATCTTGTTCTAAAATTGTTCCAGGACTTTTTTCTAGGTCAAATAATGAATCGATGACTTTGTACTGAAGATGTTTGTCTGCCAGAAAACTTTCAAGACGCACAATTTTTTGTCCGCGCAGATCCGGAACAGAAATACTTTCACCATGATGCGTAAATCGTGATAGCCATGATGATACGCTGCCGAAAATAATCAGCGCTATCACAAATAAAATTGCGAGGTTAATAAGGAAAGTTTTGCTTTTGAGAAAGCTGATGAGATTGGACATTTTATCAGTGGATATTGACGATACGGTTCTTTTTTTCTTTTCCGTAGTCAAGGATTTTGTCAATGAATTCATACGGCTTATAGCCGGCAATAGCTGATTGATGAAAGATGCAGGTGGCTGGTGTCATACCGGGAAGTGAATTAACTTCGATAAAAATAACCACAACTTTTCCGTCTTTGTAAATTCTTACGAAAGCATCTATTCTTGCATATCCTTCAATCTTAAGAAGTGTTGCAGCTTTTTTCAATTCTGCTTTCACAATCGTTGAAATACGCTGTCTTTCTTTTGGCTCTTTTGCATAACGCGCAGGAGTGATATTTTGACCTTGTCCTGCAAGAAATTTTTCTTCTAATGAAAGAACATCACCTTCGGAAAGCGCTTCTGATGCTTCAAAAACTTCGTAAATACATTCACCGTTTTCACTCATCTTTGTTAGAAGTCCGCCGGTGATCTCCAGAAAATGTGCAGCATCTTTCTTTTCAATCAATTCTTCGATGAGGAAATTATTTTTGCGTGGAAATTCTTCCTTCAATTTTAAATTGAGAATTGCAGCTTCATTGGCGCTTAATTCTTCTTGTTGACGGAAGATCAAAGCAGCAAAGGAACGAAGCTCTGTTTCGTTTTTTATTTTTTTAACAGCACTCGAACAGCCATCATCAACCGGCTTTGCAATAAAAGGGAAATGGAATTTTTTCAGGATATCATTTACAAATTCATCAGCGTTTTTATTGTAAGAAGAAATGTTTACCAATTCATGTTGAGCGACCGACAAACCATGCTTACTTAATATTTCATTCGTCTCATATTTATTAATGGTGATTTTGGAAGATTCAATTCCTGATCCATTGTAAGAGAGTCCAACTTTTTCAAGATGCTTTTGAATTTCTCCATCTTCTCCGGGACGACCATGCAAAGCAATGAAAACTTCGTCAGCAAGTTCAGCAAGATCGACATACGAAATCTTTCTTGGCTGAAGTACGCTTTGAGCATCGGTATATTTCAAAGTGATATTTTCACAGCGTTTCATTATTTCTTTGATGACTTCATGAACAGAAAAATGCTCCGTTTTTTCTTTGATGTCATCAGCATTATCTTTCAACATCAGATTCACCGGAATGTGATAGAGTTGATGTTCTTCATTATTTCCTGTCAGGAACACAGGAAGTGGAGCGTATTTTGATGAAGAAGAAAGTTTTTCATAGATATTTCTTCCGCTTTCAACAGAAATATGTCGTTCAGAAGAATAGCCGCCCATTACAACAGCTGCTTTGATTTTTGAAGAAGCAGCAGTTCGCAAATTCACAATTGCTTTATCCAGGTCTTTCAGCAATTCAGGAATAGCCACTCTGTCGCGCATATCAATAGTTCGTTCCAATAAAGAAGTGCGAATGATATAGGTTAAGAATTGCGAAGGATTCAATCCGATTTCTGCTGCCTGATGAAAGAAGAAAGAAGAAGGCATCATTCCCGAAGTAGTATTCGGATCGTTCAAAAATACTTTTCCATCCTTCGTAATAAAACCGTCAATACGTGCATACACATTAAAGTTCAGTGATGTAAAGAGACGTTCACATTCGTTACGGATATTTTGAATGTCTTCAGTAGGCAAATTGATTGGTGTGATTTTTCTGGATAATCCCGGAAGATACTTGCTGCGATAATCAAAAAGTTCTTTGCCTTTTCTAATCTCAGTAGGAGGAAGAGCAACAGGTGTAAAATCGTCGTTACGAATAACGATACAGGAAAATTCTTTCCCATCGATAAAGCCTTCGATGAGTACTTCACTTTCTGAATCCAAGCTCTCAAGAGTGATAAGTTGTGCGCCGGTTTTGAAAGCATATTCAATTTTCGCAAGTAAAACTTCAGGATGATGAACTGTTTCTTTTTTACCGTTTGCAAAAATAGTCAAAGGTATCCCAACGCCATCGCGAATGTCAGTAAGTGTTCGGATATATTCGATTGGGTTTTTTATTGCTTTCCATTCTTCAGCAGAAATATTTCTGACAAAGAAAGCATTCATTAAAGCGTTTTTGAAATCTTTTTTGTTGTCGTCTTTTAAAATAGTAACACCGATTGAAGAGCCTTGATTTGCCGGCTTGACCACACAAGGGAAACCAATTTCCTTTTTTGTTCGATTGTAAATGTTGTCAAGGTTTTCGAATTCTAAATCATTTTTTAAGACAGAAAAAAATGCCGGACTTGCAAAGCCGGAAGAGATCATCAGTTTTTTCTGAACGGCTTTGTTAATTCCAATACTCGATGATAAAATTCCTGAACCGGAATAAGGAACACCAATGTATTCGAGCAGTCCTTGAATTCTTCCATCTTCTCCATAAGGTCCATGCAAGCAGAGAAAAGCAAAATCAATATGATTAGGAAGATCAGTGATTGCTATCTTTTTACCAATCGAGGAAATCAATGCTTCCTGATCGATAGATTTAAGTTCACCAAGACTTTCAGCATAAATCTGAAATTCGTTGGAGCTGCCTGGTAATTTATCTACAGGCGGATAAAAATCGCGGATGCTACCTTTGTAAATGAATTGCCAATCCAGTAAAACAAAGTTTCCAAAGCTGTCCACAAAAATTGGAACAGCATCAAAAAGTGATTTGTTTAAATTATCGTATACTGTTCTGCCACCGGCGAATGAAATTTCTCTTTCACGAGAAAAACCGCCAAAGACAATTCCTACTTTTAACTTCATGAATAAATCTCTTTACTGCAAAAATAAGAAATTCTGCCTCCGTAAAGCGGAATAGAATCAGGACTTTTCAAAGATGGATGTTCAAAAGTGTTATTTCACTGTCATTCCCATATTATACATCAGGAAGGAGAAAATATCAGTTTGTTCATCGATTTGTTTGTTCAACGGTTTGCTAGAGCCTAAAGCAGAAGCAGAAGCATGTCCGGAATTCACATCAACTCTGATTAAAACAGGGTTTACACCTTTGTATTTCTCCTGAAGGGTAGAAATAAATTTGAATGAATGCGCAGGAACGACTCTGTCGTCGTGATCACCGGTAATGACCAAGGTTGCAGGATAATTTACGTTTTCACGGATATTGTGAAGAGGCGAATAGGAGAGGAGGTTTCTGAAGTTTGGTTCGTCTTCGCTGGAACCATAGTCGCTTTTCCAGGCCCAGCCGATTGTAAATTTATGGTAACGGAGCATGTCCATCACACCGACAGTTGGAATTGCTACTTTAAAAAGATCGGGACGTTGTGTCATTACTGCTCCAACGAGCAAACCTCCATTAGAGCGTCCGCTTATTCCGAGTTTTCCGGGGTTTGTATATTTCTCACGGATCAGATATTCAGCTGCAGCAATACAATCGTCGAAGACATTCTGTTTTTTCAATTTTGTACCGGCTTCATGCCAGTCTTCACCATATTCACCACCACCACGAAGATTAGGAATTGCATAGATGCCACCATTTTCAAAAAACGGTAAACGTTCTATTTTAAATTCAGGATTTTTTGAAATATTAAATCCACCGTAGCCAAAGATCATCGTCGGATTATTTCCATTTAGTTCAATTCCTTTTTTGTGAACGATGAACATAGAAATCTTTGTACTGTCTTTACTTTTATAGAAAACCTGGTCAGTTACATAATCATCTGCATTGAATTCCATTTTTGGTTTGAAGAAGATGGTAGATAATTTTGAAGCTAAATTAAACTGAAAGATTGTAGATGGGGAAGTGAAGGTACTCAAAGCATAAAAGAAATTGTCATCTTTTTTGCTTGCTGAGAGTTGTTCTACCGTTCCAATTCCTGCAAGTGGAATATCGTATAAAAACTGTCCGCTTTTAGAGAACACTTTTAAAATATTCGTTGCATTGTGCATGTATTTTGCAATCAAAAAGGTTTTGCCAATTGCGACTTCTTCGAGAACATCATCAGATTGTGGCAATATGTCAATAGAAGGAGCAGAGAGGTTGTTGGCATCTACAGAAATCAATTTATAGCGGGGAGCTTTGGCATTTGTCAGGATAAGGAATTTGTCATTATCACTATCTATTAGGACGTTGTCATTTTCGAAGGAAGTAACAATAGGCGTAAATTCAGAGCCTGCTTCATTGAGATTTTTAACCATCAGGTTATTTCCACTTGTGCCTTCCGATCCTGAAATGATCAGCCATTTTTCATCGTCAGTAGTTCCTGCTCCGAAGTTTCTGAGAGGATGAGCTTTATCTTCTAAAATCAAACGATCAGCACTTTGTGGAGTACCGGCAGTATGGAAATATATTTTTTGAAATTCATTTTGACCTTTCAGAATATTTTTCTCATCCGGTTTATCATAGCGAGAATAAAAGAATCCGCCGTCTTTCCATGCAATGCCCGAAAATTTCACCCATTCAATTTTATCCGGTAATAGACCACCGTCCATTGTATTTTTAATATTTATTTCTTGCCAATCGCTGCCGGCTTTTGAGAAAGCATAAGCTAGATATTTTCCATCTTTTGAAACAGAAATTTCACCAATATTCACGGTGCCATCAGCCGACATAGCATTTGGATCGAGAAAAACTTCTTGCTTGGCGTTGAAGCCACCACGAAGAATATTTAACACAAATTGATTCTGAAGTCCGTTGTTTGTATAAACAAAATAATTTTTTCCGGCTTTGAAAGGTGAAGCAGATTTAGGAAAATTCCAAAGTTCGGTTAACCTTTTTTTAAGCGCGTTTCTGAAAGCAATAGTTTGAAGAAAATTTTCCGTTACAAGATTTTCTTGTTTAACCCATTCACCGGTTTCAATAGAATTGTCGTCTTCCATCCAACGATACGGATCAGCGATCTCAGTGCCGAAGTAAATATCTTTCTGATCAGTTTTTTTTGCTTCAGGATATTGAAGTTGGGAATAGGAGGTACCGGCAAGTAAGACGGCGAGAAACAGAAGGAGAGTATTCTTCATTGCTTTTCTTGTTAGAATAAGAAGCGAAGCTAACAGAAAGAGCTTAGAATAAAAACCTGTTAACTGACCTTAACAGATTGTAAATCAATAGCTGTTGATTTGATGCCTTAAAAGTATTTCGAAAAAAAGGTCAAATGTTCACCTATGATTCAAGTGGTTTGACCTTTGAAAACCTGTCGTTCGCAAAAAATCTGATTTTTGTATATTAATTCTTAATAGTATAGCATTATCAAATTGGTCAAAACGCAACCGCTAACAAATGTGTTGCTTATAAATAGAAAGGTTTTGTTTAGGTGAATAGTCAATTAAGACGCCGCAGCTTCCCCTGTGGCGTTCTTTTTTTTTGACTTTTTTCTCCCGCAGATTGCGCAGATTTTCGCAGAAGCGTGTCGCTGTTTTTTGACTTTTGACTTTTGACTTTTGACTTTTGACTTTTTATTTTTTTTTCTCCCGCAGATTGCGCAGATTTTCGCAGAAGCGTGTCGCTGTTTTTTGACTTTTGACTTTTGAGTTTTTTTCTCCCGCAGATTGCGCGGATTTTCACAGAAGAGTGTTGCTATTTTTTTGACTTTTGACTTTTTATTTTTTTCTCCCGCAGATTGCGCAAATTTTCGCAGAAGTGTCATGCTATTTTTTAACTTTTGACTATTGAATTCAATTCCCGCAGAACCTTGTCCTCATTTTTCATTTTTCATTTTTCTCTTTTCACTTTTCACTTTTCATTTTTCACCTTATTCTCCACCCACCCCCCACATTGTGGCATTCACCAATAAAAATAGAGAACAGCCGTATGTGAACGTACATTTGATTCATCAATAAGAAAGATATGAGGAACAACGAATTTTATTCATTTGGCTTTCACCCGAAAGATGATCGTCAGATTATGATTTTTGAAGACTTTAAAAGACTTCGGGCTGTGTTTGGAACACCGCATCGTTTTGCGTACTTGCGTTCTTTGGTGAGAACTAGACCAAATGTGAGATCGGTCTACCCTCCGGGTTGGAAATTCAGTTAAGAAATATACGGGGTAGTAAAAAAGAAGAACTCCCGGACGCACTCCGGGAGTTCAGAAACACACCATGAAAAACCAAACGCACTATTTTTAGTAGACAATACTGACGTGACCTACCCATTCTGAGTGTTGACCGTCGATACCATTTCCTATAATTTTATATACATAAGTGTCTTGTTGACATTTTTTACCTTCGTAATAACCATCCCATGAACCATCCAATGTGTCCCATGTTTTAAGAAGAAGTCCCCAACGGTCAAATACCCAAACTTGTAAGTTATCCATATTCGTGTGGTATGGACGGAAAGTCTCATTTTTACCATCACCATTTGGTGTAAAACAATTTGGAACAAACAGTGTTGAAACCGGTTTTACTTCAATGTATTTTAAGATGGTATCACGACATCCATAAGCATTTGTCGTAATTAATAATGCAGAGTAAGAACCAGTATCGCTGAAGGTATGAGTAGGATTCAATGTTGATGAAGTAGAAGTTCCATCGCCAAATACCCATTGGTAAGCAGTATAGTTTGTGGATAGATTTTGAAAATCAACTGTCGGATTTTGTATGTCGGTAATATAAGTACTGGCAAGGAAATCTGCAGTAGGTGATGGGTAAACTTGAACAACATTATTACCAGTGTAAGTTGCAAAACAACCTCTGTCAGAGACGACCGTCAGATTAACATCATAGTTACCGGAGTTATTAAATGTATGATTCGGATGTTGATCAGTAGAAATTTCTCCATCACTGAAATTCCATAACCAACCGGTGATTGAACCTTCACTGATCGAAGCTGATTCATAGAATGAAGATGTTATTGGTCCACAACCGGATCCGCTTGATGCAAACATAGCAACAGGATTCGGATTAACTCTTGTTTGAAGAATCGTTGTTTCCATACAACCGTAGTTTGTTACGGCTGTTAAAGAGATATCGTAAACTCCAATTTGAGCATATGTGTGATTTGGATTTGTAAGATTTGAAGTAGACAAATCACCGAAGTTCCATGAATACGCAGCGATTGAACTTCCTGCTGTAACATACGATTGATTTGTAAATTCAGTAGCTGAATTTAAACAAGCTTCAATAGAAGAGAAGTTTGGTGTTGGTTTCGGATAGACTTCAACACGTGCAAGCTCTGTAGTGGAACAATTATTTGTATCAATAGCAACAAGTGTTACATCATAGAAACCTGCAGTTCCAAATGTGTAGCTGAAAGAAGAATCAGTTGAAGTGAAACCATTTCCAAGATCCCATTGATAAGAAACTTGTCCGTCGGAATTAGATACGTTCGTAAACTGTACAGGGAAATCCTGACAAGCGGATGTAGCTTGAATTTCAGTCATTGGACGTTCAAAAATCATAACAGAATCGTTATAAGTATCGAAGCATCCATAGACAGAAGTCACAGTTAAGGATATGTTGTACACATCAGGTTCTGCATATAAGTGACCTGGATTACCCTCAATTGAACCTGTATGATCACCGAAATCCCATGACCAACCAACAATATTTCCATCTTGAGAGTAGGATTGATCAAGTAAATGTGTAGTAATTCCATCACAAACATTTGCACCAATAAATCTAGCAACAGGTGGGTTGTACACACTCAGGTCGTGGGTGACCTGAGATGTACATCCATTTGGTGTGGTAACAACCAGTGCTATATTATATACACCGGCTGCCGCAAATGTATGGGAAGGATTCGTTGTAAAATCGTTGCTGCCATCATCAAATGTCCAGATACTATTGAAGTTGATTCCGCCATCAACAGACGATTGATTGATTAATTGATTCGCATTTCCAAGGCATATATTTGAAATGCTAAATGCTGCTACCGGATTTGGATAAATATTCAGTGTTGAAGATGAACTGGCAGTACAACCATAATTTGATGTAGCTGTAAGTTGAACAGTATAATTTCCCGGTGTTGAATAGATATGGGATGGTTGGAAGGTTGCAGAAGTGTTTCCATCACCTAGGTTCCAAGCCCAAGTGGTAATTCCACCTGAAGAAGAGGTTGATGTATTTAAGAAATCAACTTCATTTCCTAAACAAACATTCTCAGTCGACAAGTTGACTACCGGTAGTGGATGCGATTGTATTGTATTTGAAATGGTATCTCTACAACCATGATTTGAGGTTACAACTAAAGTAACAGCATAACTTCCATCATTCGAATAAGCATGTGTTGGAGTAACAGCATTTGAAGTTGTATTATCTCCAAATGTCCAGAAATAATTTTGAATATTTCCTGAGGTTATACTTGAAGTATTCAAGATTCCTATTGCAGAGAATGTACAAGCCGATGTTGAAGCAAATTCCGCTATTGGGGTTGGATAAATTATTACTGCCTGGTTTGCAGTGTCAGAACAACCAAAAGATGTGGTTGTGATCAATGAAACGTTGTAGGTTCCTGCAGCTGTAAATTGTATTGCAGGATTTGTTGCTGAAGAACTATTTCCTGCATTGAATGTCCAATTGTATGAAGTGATTGGTCCATACGCAGAGCTTGATGAATTATTAAAAGCAATAGTGGATTCAGCACAACCATTTCCTGCTGTGAAGTTAGCGGTAGGTAGACCATTGACGATGACAGAATGCGAGATCGTATCACGACAATTATTATTTGTTGCAACTATTAAGGTTGCTGTAAAGTTTCCTGCAGAAGAATAAGTATGATTTGAAGAAGCAGAAGTTCCGGTCGAGCCATCACCAAAGTCCCAAATCCATTCAGAAATATTTCCTGAACTTACCACAGAAAGATCTGTGTATTGTGTAGAAGCACCAAGACAAACAGTGGTTGTACTAAAATCAGCAACCGGTAATGGATTAATAGTAATATTTTGTGATGCAGATGTTGAACATCCGGCTACTGAAGTAACTGTGAGAGTAGCAGTGTATGATCCATCTGAAGCATAGTTGTGGGTTGCATTATTGCTGATTGCTGTAAAAGCATCACCAAAAGACCACAATGTATTTGATATACTTCCCGATGAAATCGTGCTGTTATTTGTAAATGATGTCAAATCACCATAGCAAGAAGGACTCACAGCAAAAGAAGCGATTGGTAATGGATCTACATTGACAACATTTAGCATTGTCGCTGCGCATCCATTTACATCCGTAATTGTTACAAAGTAATTACCGGCAGTGTTTGTCGTTATTGATTGAGTTGTTGCTCCGGTTGACCAAGCATATGTACTGCCGGGGTTACCTGCATTTAAAGTGGTTGTTAAGCCTGAACAGATATTTATTGTTGTTGGATTGGATGTAATATTTCCACCCATGGTTACCATTGTTTGTCCAAGTGTTGGACAACCATTTGCACTTGTTACAACCACAGATACAAGTCCTGAATCTGAAACTAAAATTGTTTGTGTAGTTTCTCCGGTAGACCAATCATAGGTACTTCCTGGGTTTCCTGCATCAAGAGTTGAACTAAATCCAGCACAAATAAATGTAGGATTTAATGTTACCACAGGTACTGCAAACACAAATACATTTACAGTATCACTGGAAATACAACCATTGTTATCAATTCCAATTAGAGTATAAGTTGAATTGGCAGTTGGAGTAACCAAAACAGTTTGTAAAGTGCTACCGATAGGATTCCATTGGTACGTATTTGCTCCGCTTGCACTAAAGCTGACCGTTGAACCAAAACAAATTGTTTGATCTGGTCCTGCAACGACAATTGGATTGGCATTTACATTGACTAATACATGATCAATATCCTGGCAACCATTTACATCGGTAACTGTAAGTGTATAATTCGTTGATGAAGTTGGTTGAACTGAAATTGTTGATGTTGTTGCTCCACCCGGTGACCAGTTATAAATTGAACCACCTGTTCCTGTCAATGTAATTGAAGCTCCATTACAAATAGTTCGGTTAGCTCCTGCATTTGCATTCGGTAAAGAATTGACATGCACATTCACAACATCATTTGCTGAACAACCATTGGCATCAGTTACTTGAACGGTATAGTTCGTTGAAGAATTTGGTGATACAGTATATGCTGAACCATTATGATTTCCAGGTGTCCAATGATAGGACGTACCGCCACTTGCAGTTAAATTGACTGTGGAACCTGCGCAAATAGTTTGATCGGCTCCTGCATTTGCAGTAGGTAAAGCATTCACAACAATAGTTTGACTTATCGTATCAGAACAGCCAAAAGCAGAGCTGATGATCAAACTTACGTTGTGAGTACCTGCGCTTAAGAAAGTATGTGAAGGTGAATTTTGATTTGAGGTATATGAATCATGGAAATCCCAAGTTGTGGATGTAATTGAACCGGTTGGAATACTCGATGTATTACTAAATGAAGTTGAATTACCTAGGCAAGTAGTTGGTGCAGAAAAATTAGCTGTAGGAATCGGATGAATAATCAGATTACCTGAAACATTAGCTGTACATCCACCGGCTGTTGTTACTTGTAAGTGAACAACATAATTTCCCGCTGTTGAATATGGGTGAGTTGGATTTGCAGAAGTTGAAGTCGTGCCATCTCCAAATGTCCATGAATAGGCATTAATAAATCCAACGCTTACAGTTGAAGTATTGGTGAAAACTATTGAACTTCCTTCGCAACCATTTGTTGAAGTAAAACTTGCAGTAGGCAATGGATTTACAGTGACAGTTCTTGTAATAGTACTTGTACAACCGTTTGAAGTGGTTGTTGTCAGGCTGACAGTATAAGTACCGGCAGATGAATAAGTATGACTTGGATTTTGAGCAATTGAAATATTTCCATCTCCGAAGGCCCAGTTCCAATTTGTAATTGAACCGGAAGTTGTCGATGAACCATCGGTAAATGATGTTGAAGCTCCTGCACAAACAGAAGTTGCAGAGAAATTAGTGATCGGTAATGAGTGCATAACAGCAGAAACATTGATTGATCCGCTGCAACCAAGACTATCAATTACAGTTACACCATATGTACCCGGAGTATTGACTGTAATAGTCTGAGAGGTTTGACCTCCCGGTGTCCAGGTATATGACATGTCGGGATAACCTGCATCTAAAGTTGCAGAACCACCCTGACAAAATGATACGTTGGCTAAATTAATAGTAAGTGCAGTTCCATACGCAATAGTACAAGCAGAACTTGCTACACAACCATATTGATTGGTAACGGTAACATTGTAATTACCACCGGCGGTGATTGAAATAGTTTGAGAAGTAGCACCGGTATTCCAATTGTAAGTAGATCCCGGATTTCCTGCATTTAAAGTAGTAGTTGTTCCGGCGCAAAGGAAGAATGATTGTAAATTAACGACCGGCAAACTGTTTACATTTACAGTTACAAAAGCATTTGATGTACAACCAACAGCGTCAGTTGCTATCACTTCATATTGTGTTGT
>CAYHCU010000054.1:0-9352 GCA_964355035.1 uncultured Flavobacteriales bacterium
AGATTCAAACAAATTTTGTGCTTTTACATCTGCTAGTTTTAATAATCGTACAGAAGCTTCAGGACCACCGGAAGATGTCCGTGCCCAAACAGCACCTGTAGTGATGTAGTTCACTTTACCCGGTTTAAGAGTAAATGGACCGGCAGATTGAATAAAGCGACGATCGCTTGGCTCATTAGCTGTACTTCCGGGTCCTAGTGGAGCTGATTCAGTCCAAATAAAAGATTGGGCAACTGAATCAGTACCTAACCAATACGGATCAGAAAGGCCTGGGAACATGAAATCGCACAACGCACCGCCGGGTGAAGCTGTAAGATAACCTGTTCCACCATAAACCAATGGTGAACCATCTTTCCAGATTCCGCGGAGATAATTGTAATACTGTTGAGCATTATTAGGATTTCCGATGTTACTACCATCATTGTTATAATACACAAATTTCGACATGATAATCTGCTCACCGGGTTCATCAACAATGCTATCTCTGTCATTGTCTTTCCCATCATTTAAGTCAGCTTCAGGTCCTTCAAAGAAATCCATTCCAACCGCTGGTGGATTTTGTCCGTAACCAAGAGCACCATCATCATCAGCGTCTCCATTGAAACAGAACCCTAGTCCTCTTTCAACATCACAGCCAACATAATCATCTAAATAATTTCCAAGATCCGGATCAACCCATGAACCAAAATAAGTTTCGTTTAAATCTGTTGTCGCACGATTGATAATTTTATAACGATAGAATGTCATGTTATTAATTTCATCGCCTGTATTGAATCCAAAAGCCTGCGCTTGAATTTCTACTCCTACAGGATACTGACTATCTGTTTCAGTATGTATATTACCAACATCATTAAATACCCACCAGATCGTTTGATCACCTAAGAGTAAACTCTTATCACAGGGATCCATGTTTCCATCGATATTATATTTAGGATAATCACCGTCATTATAATCGTAAAGTCCATCACCTGCGCGATCGTAGAAAGGAGCAAGCAATAGATCTTGATTATAATTTGGATCACCATTTCCCGGCCAGTTTTTTACGTTCTCAGGAATTGGGAAATTCACATCACCATTGACTTGGTATTCGCGGTGAAAGTTTTTTACTTCTGCTAATGACAACTTCCAATGTTTATCATATTTCAGACACTGATCCGAGCTGATAGCAATACTTACACGATCAACAGGTCCCGGCCAAAAATCACTTCCTGATTGACGATAGGTCTGTGCTGCAACTTTCAAGTTATTAGAACCCGCCTCTAAGCCGCCAATCCAGATTGCTCCGGCAAACAAAGAATGCTTTCCTGAACCTTGAGGAATTTCATATAAGGCATCACCGGATAAATCCCACCACATATCGCCATTGATCCATATCGGACAACGTACGTTGTTGATGTCAAGATCTGCACGAGACTTCGACGGTGTACAACCGGCGAAGGTTTTGTTGCCCTGCGTAGGCCCTGCAATACGATGCGAATTGACATTCTCCCTTGCGGTTGATGTTCCTGCAATACTTAGGAAAATAAACGCTGTATATATATATCTTTTCATTAGTTAAGAGTGATTTTTCAGGATTAGAAATTAAATTGAACACCTAAGTGAATACGACGTGGCATTTGATAATTACCCGGATTGTTTACCGCCAGGTTGTATAAATCGATATATGCTTGTGGACTAACTTTGGAAGAGATTGCGGTTTGCGCTCCCGGTGAACTGATATAGCCATCGTCGCTTGGACTTCCTGTTGCTGCATAAACTGTTGTTACATTCTGTGTATTCAAGACATTCAATACTTGCAGATAAACATTTGCATAAACTTCTTTACGAGCATCCCCATTTTTCTTTTTACCCATTTTGATCGTAAAATTTTTGTCGATTTTTGCATCAACTTTAAATTCCCAAGGATAACGAGAACCATTGATCTGTCCGGAAATTACAGAACGACTGTTTGCAGTTGTTGTGAAATCCGCTTCAGGTGTAATGTTTGATTTACGAGTGTAAGGTGTACCTGAACCTGCACGGAAGACAAGGTTTAAACCTGCATCAGCAAAAACTTGTTTGTTGAACCATACCGGGCCGGTATAATCTTTTCCGGATTCATATCGAAAATCAAATGAAGTTACAAATGTGTGACGCTGATCAAAGTTTAACGGCTTGATTTCACGAAGATTTGTTTGTCCTGCCTGAGAAAGAATTCCTGAACTTGTACTTGCATCTGAACCTGTACCATCAGCAAACTGAAGAGTGTAGCTGATATTCATACGAACATTACTAGTACGACGTAGATCATAAGCAAATGACAATCCTTTTACTGTACCGAAGTCAATGTTTCCATAAGTGCTGTATTTCACAGGATAAGCATAATCAAGATTAATGATCTGAACCATATTTCTTAATTCTTTGTAGAAGGCAGAAAGTGTGAAGGCAGAACTTTTCGAAATCTTCTGTTGGAATGAAATCTCATAATCTGTTGTACTTTCAGGTTTCAAATCAGGGTTACTGAAGTTTCCACCAAGACCTTGCGACCAATTTAAATATGAATTAGGGTTGAATTTAATTAAGTTCAAATCTTGAGGACGTTGTGTGAGGATGTCATAATGGGCTGCGAAATATGCTTCATCAGAAATAGGAAACGAAAAGGCAATACGTGGCATTACATTTACTTGCGGTTCATAATCTTTAAAAGCATTTGTATTGACGCGGCCATTTTTTACATCATCATAATTAGCTAAGAAGGGTTGGATTCCTCCATTTGATGTTAAAAGCAAAGGCGCAAGATCGCGAATTTCTACTCCTTCAGCATTGTACCACTGATTTCCATTTCTATAACCCAAAACACTAGTTGGTATTTCAGAGTTGTTCACATAAACAGCATAGTCGTTACCAATATTCATAGGAACTCCACCACTTGTTAAAGGAGCAACTCTTGGATCTGATGCAGTTTTTATTTCATATAAAGAATACTGATCTTTTAATACATACTGATTGGCATCAAAACGATCAACACGAACTCCAATATTAAAGATAACATCATTGAATGTAAATCGATCTTGAATATAACCTGCAATATAGGTTGGTCTGAAAGCATCGATCTTTCTTAAATAATTGTTATTCTCCTTTCCAAAAGAATTGAGACTCTGATCTTTGTCAGAATAAAAGTTATTTAAATTCCATGCACTTTCAGTACTCTGCTTTCCTAAATAATCGTAACCATAGTAACTTACCAGTGAACTTCCATTATTAAATAATTCATCCGGAGTAAACATCGATAATGAATATTGTGAAGGGTCAATAGCATCAGATTGAAGTGTATCGCCGTATCCAATACCGAAAGCATCACGAGCATTTTCGAAGAAACCACGAGTAGGAAGACCTTCATCATCAACAATTGGTGTATAAGCTCCTTGTGTATAATTCACGAATGTAAAAGGATTTCCTCCAAAATAAACTGTACTGTTATAAGCTGAATTCGGATCAACTCCGGTAATTTTCTGATTTGCCAATTGACGCATGAGACCCCAAAGTGAATTTGGAGCAATACTATATCCGCGATCCGTTCTTTGCTCATATTCCAAACCTAGAACTATGTTGTGATTTTTGATATCTACCGAACCCGATGTGCTTACTCGTAATTGACTGTTGTCATTGATGCTGTATCCTGTTCGAACTCGACCCGGTGTTGCCCAAATACCATAAACATTTAAACCATTTCTGTTATCTCCATTTAATAATCCACCACCTAATAAAATGCTACCTAGATTATCCTGATAATTTGATGTTCCGAATGGATCTGTTAATTCGTAATATTGAGAAGTGTAATTGCTTGTGTAAGGGTTTTGTGTTCCCGGTGTAAAGACAACTGTTGTATCAAAGTTTGCTGTTTGAAACAAAATCGTACTATCATAAGCCAATGTGCCGGCAACTGTATCTGCAGGAATTGTAATTGTACCTACTGTGCCATAAAATGGAATTGCGCTGCTTACAAATTTTCCTACATAACCATAATCAAATACTTTGTCTTTGTGTACTTTATTTTGAGACACAGTATGATTGTTCGAATAATCAACTTGTACAGTATAGAAAGCGTTCTTTAAAACAGAAGACGATTTTTCTTTCGAATCCGAATTGAACCGTTGTGTTACTTTTCCAAAAACTCTCCAATTTGTTGCTAGTTGTTGATTGTTCTCGTCATAGTTCATCAACGAATAAATGTCAGTATAAATGTTTTGATCTGTATGTTCTATCGATCCACCAAAAGTAAGAGTGACATTTTTAGCCGGACGAATATCCAATTTAGCATTCAGTCGAAATGCACTTGCTGCCACATTTTCACGGTACGATTGTTTTGTTAAACTATCCATTGTAAAAAAGTGAGAACGATGGATATAGTTTGATCCTTGCGGAGAACGAACGAGTGGATGTAAACGAACATCGTTTAAGATATCGTCGCTTACTTTATACACATCAATTCCGGGAGGTGAAGGGTCTTTGTCATATTGATATTCACCTGCAAGAAAGAAACCTGCTATTGCTTGATCTGTTTTTTTAGTGGTATCTCTTGAAGAATAAAGCGGACCTGAGAGGTCAAATGATGCTAAATTATAACCGAATTTATCTAGCAATTCAGAAGTTGCTAATTCAATACCACCACTCCAATTCTTCGATGGTCCACGAGTGGTTACCGAAATGATACCACCTGTAGCATCACCATATTGTGCGGGAACACCACCGGTAATTACCGTGATTTGTTCTGTTCCTTTTTGTGGTAGTCCAATTCCACCACGAACTTTAATACCATCAACATAATAAGAGGTCGCATCTGAACGCGATCCACGAATATTTAATGCGCCACCTTCTTCTTTCTGGAATACACCTGCTCCTGTAGAAGCAATTGAATTCACATCGCGTGTTGGTGCTTGCATGATCTGCTCATGATCAATCGTCTTTGCTGTCGCAGGATTTCCGATATCAATTAAAGGAACGATGTAAGCTGTAATTTTTACTTCCTTTATATCAATCCCTTTTCCAATTTCTATGTTCGCAAAAGAAATCTTATCTACTGATACGACAATTCCTGTTTGCATGGACGGCTGGAAACCAACGGAGGTTACTTTTACATCATACTTACCCGGATTTAATGGCTTAATTACATAATTTCCATCGATGTCTGTTAAGCCTCCCTGAATAATACTGTTATTCATTAATGCTGTTACACTGGCAAAAGGTACTCCTTCAGAAGATCCTTTTTCAGTGACTTTACCACGAATTTCTCCTGTCTGAGCCGAAGCAGAGAAACCTAGTAAAATTAGTACAACGAGTGATAGGTATAACTTTCGTCCCATGGTCTATATTTGGATTTTGTTAATTTTTCGTTAATGTGGGTGGTAAAAGTATAAATTGCATACTTAAAACCAAAACTAATTTGCTAACGTCTAAACTATTGGATAGCAAGTCATTCATCAAATAAACCAGACGAAATGACTTATTTGAATTCCAAATTTGTCTTCACTTTTCGCAATTTAGGCGCATTTTAATCATTTTTTGGTAACAGACAATAACTAAACAAGGATTATTATTTGGCTACTTCTATATTTTATGGCCGAAATATCAAAAGTTTCCGTAAATTGTCTGTCATCATGTTGTCATCATAATTTTTTCATATAAAGTGTCCGTTTTTCACAGTTCAATTGAGTTATTAACAATACTGGCGTTGCGAAGTAAATAAGTTATTTTTGCCCGTCATTGAAAGAAAAAAATATTTTTTATGCGGTTATCATATTTAGAAGTAAAAGGCTTTAAAAGCTTCGGAGACAAAGTTACAATTCACTTCGACAAGGGAGTTACCTCCATCGTTGGACCAAATGGTAGCGGGAAATCAAATGTTGTCGATGCAATTCGATGGGTATTGGGTGAACAAAAAACACGTATGCTCCGCTCTGAGAAAATGGAAAACATCATTTTCAACGGAAATAAAAATCGTAAACCGGCCAACCTTGCAGAGGTTTCTCTCTCCTTTGAGAATACGAAGAATATCCTTCCTACAGAATATAGTACAGTTACTATCACTCGTCGTTTGTATCGCACCGGTGAAAGTGAATACTTATTAAACAATGTATCCTGTCGTTTAAAAGATATCACTGAACTTTTTCTGGATACAGGAATCGGTTCTGACAGCTATGCTATCATCGAATTAAAAATGGTCGATGAAATCCTGAACGATAAAAATAATGCTATTAAAATTCTGTTGGATGAAGCAGCCGGTATCTCCAAATATAAGATTCGCAAAAAACAAACGCTTCAAAAATTAGAAGATACTGATAATGATTTAAAACGTGTTGACGATCTTCTCTTCGAGATTGAGCGCAATATGAAGCAACTCGAATCTCAGGCTAAGAAAACTGAACGCTACTACAAACTGAAAGAACTCTATAAAGAACTTTCAACTGAATTAGCACTCTTTACTATCTCAGGAAGCAAAAAAACATTTGATGACCTTTTGGCTTCTGAAACAAAACAACAGGAAGAGAAAATTGCTTACGATACTCAGCTTGATACAAATGAAGCGGAGTTACAACACGTAAAACTGGTTGCTCTTGATCGTGAAAAAGAACTTTCTGAATCTCAAAAAGTATTAAACGACAAAGTTTCTTTTATACGTCAATATGAGAACGATAAAAAAGTCAGCAATGAAAAACTGAATCATCTTAAAGACAAAGAATCTTCATTAGCAAATCAACTATCGTCTGACAAAACCAATTTAATTGCAACTCAAGATCAGCTAAAGCAAATTGAAGAAGATCGATTTAATGAAGAAGCTGCATTGGAACTCTTGCAAAATCAATTGACAGAATTGAAATCTGCTCTTGATATTACTCGCAGCAACCATGATCAGATGAAAAGCGATATTCATCGCATGACTTCTGAAGCCCAAGGCATTCAGCTATCAATGCATGAATCGGAAAAAAGTCTGGCGATCACTCAAACAAAAAAAGATTCCTTACAAAAAGAAATCGATCGTCTATCTACCGATACTACTGATAAACAAATTGAACACGACGAACTTCATGCAAAAGCGGAAACCAGCCGTACATTAAAAGAAGAAAAAGAAGTTGCCCTGAACAATTTACTTGAAGGAGAAGAAAATCTTGTCGGTGATATTATTCGTTTAGATGAGGAGCTGAAAAAATATACTGAAGAAGTTATTTCTGAAGGCCGTAAACTTGACGCTAAGCAAAATGAATTCAATCTGACGAAAAGCTTATTGGAAAACTTAGAAGGTTATCCTGAATCATTACGCTACCTACGCAAAAATTCTAACTTTACTAACCGCGCTCCACTATTCTCTGAAATTCTGAACTGTCAGGCTGAATATAAATCTGCAATCGAAAATTATCTCGATCCGCACATGAATTATTTCGTTATCGACAATATTGAAGAAGCCAGCAAAGCAGTCAACTTACTTAGTGAAGCATCCAAAGGTCGAGCGAACTTTTTTATACTGAAAAACTTCGAAGGAACAGAAGTGCCGCCTGCTGAGAATATCCAAGATTGCATTTCTGCATTAAGCATTATTGATGTAGAAGAAAAATATCAATCGTTATGCAACTATTTATTGCGTAACGTTTATGTCGTCACTAACAATCAGGAGAACACTCCATTTTTACAGAAAGACAATTCTTCCATGTCTTTCATTTCTAAGAATGGAAAATTCTGTCGGACACGTCATGCTTTATCCGGTGGCTCTGTTGGACTATTCGACGGAAAACGAATTGGTCGGGCGAAACACATTGAAACTCTTTCTAAAGAGATCAGCACACTTTCAGGTGAATTAGAAAAAACAAAGAGTAGTCGTGATAAAGTTCAGACAAGTCTTCAGAATTCGAAACAAACCAAAGAAAGACTGACTTCCGAAAAAAACAGATTAAACCAAGAAGTGAATAAAGCGACGCATGAATTTTCTTCTTTGAAGAATAAAGCGGAACACTTATTTACTTCTGTTGAAAACAACAAGAAGATTGTTGAAGGACTTTATGTTCAACTTCATGCGATTGACGATACACTACAACAAAACAACTTAAGTTTCCAGGAGCATTTGTTGCAACTTCGTTTACAACATGACGATATTTCCGGAGCGCTTACTAATCTACAGGCTGAATTCAATCATCTTACTGAAACGATGAATGGCCAAAGTACCGGTTACAATCAACATCACATACAGCTGATTCAACAACAGAATAAAATCGCGAACATTATTCGTGATCATACCTATAAGACCGGATTACTGGAAACGTTAACAAAAAACATTGTCAACAATACAGCCGAAATTGAAAATGTTCAGGTTCGAATAAAAGAATTACTCGACACATCGACAGATTTTGATTCACAATTGATCGGTTTATATGGGGAGAAAGAAGTTTTAGATCAGACTGTAGCTGCAATTGAAATCGAATATTTCAAATCACGTGGTTCAATTGATGAATTGGAAACGAAGATTCGTACTATCCGTCACCAGAGAGAACAATGTGATCAACTTGGTCTTGCTCTTAAAGACAAGACAATGGAATTAAAAATTTCATTGAACTCTTTAAAAGAAAGATTAAGTGTTGAATTTAATATCGACATCAATGAGATTATTGAAAAAGATCCGAATCCTGAATTCAACGAAGACGAATTAAGAGAGAAAGTTACAAAGCAGAAAGGTCAGCTCGATAATTACGGCCCGATTAACCCAATGGCTGTTGAAGCATATGCAGAGATCAACGAACGATATACGTTTATCATTACCCAAAAAGAAGATCTTGCTCGTGCGAAAGAATCGCTACTGAAAACAATTGAAGAAATTGAGATCACAGCGAAAGAGAATTTCATGCAGGCATTTACTTTGATACGCGAAAACTTTATCAAAGTATTCCGTTCACTCTTTACTCAGGATGATGATTGTGATCTCGTATTAATGGATCCTTCTAACCCTACTGAAAGCGATGTACAAATCATTGCTAAGCCAAAAGGAAAGCGTCCGCTTTCAATCAGTCAGTTATCAGGTGGAGAGAAAACACTTACTGCTACTGCTCTACTCTTCGGTATCTACTTATTGAAACCTGCACCTTTCTGTATTTTTGACGAGGTGGATGCACCATTAGATGACATGAACATTGATAAATTCAATAATATCATCCGCAAGTTCTCGCAAGATTCACAATTCATTATCATCACCCACAACAAACGCACAATGGCCGCCACAGACATCATGTACGGAATTACAATGGTTGAGCAAGGTGTTACTCAGGTAGTGCCGGTTGATTTGACGGAAATGGCGTAGGTGGATAGTGGATAATGGATAATGGATAATGGA
>CAYHCU010000054.1:9452-14056 GCA_964355035.1 uncultured Flavobacteriales bacterium
TGGATAATGGATAATGGATAATGGACAATGGACAAAGGTGAGGGGTTTTCTTTCTCTATGAAAATTTACGAAAGTCTTCGAAAAAAAATTGAGGAGATATTTGATTTACGAGCGTGTTCAAGGGTTTGTTTACAGCTATTAAAGGTTCTCTAGGTACGACAGCAAAATTAATCCGATTCTTCCTTTAGTTAAAACTTATGTGAGAAATTTTGATTACTCCCCAGAAAATGAATGCGACCCAAATAAATTTTCAATAACATCTTCAACAAAACTTCTGCGGAAATCCGCGCCTTTCTGCGGGAACTAAATTTTTATTAACCACTTCTTCGAAAGTCTGCGAGAAATAAAATTTACTAATCGCTTCTGCGGAATCTGCGGGAAATAAATCAAAGGTTCAATTAAACGATATTAGCATCTGAGTAATATTTCCTCCGTATCCAAAAAGCAACATTCACCAAAGCAATCAAGGCAGGCACCTCAACTAAAGGTCCAATCACACCCACAAATGCTTGTCCGCTATTAATACCAAAAACTCCGATTGCAACTGCAATTGCCAATTCGAAATTATTTCCGGCAGCAGTAAATGCAATTGATGTGCTCTTTGAATAGTCAGCGCCCATTCGTTTGCCCAGAATAAAACTAATTAAAAACATTATCGCGAAATAAATAACCAATGGAATTGCAATTCGAACTACATCCAAAGGAATCTGAACAATCAACTCCCCTTTCAAACTAAACATGACGACAATTGTAAACAGCAAAGCAATCAAAGTTATGGGTGAAATGAAAGGAATGAATCTATTCTGAAACCATTCGACACCCTTTAATTTAATAAGAGTATAACGACTGATCAGTCCGGCAGCAAATGGAATTCCCAAATAAATACCTACACTTTTAGCAATTTCAGAAATGGTAACATGTACTTCCAATCCCTTTATACCAAACAATGGCGGCAATACAGTAATGAAAACATATGCATAAACACTATACAGCAACACCTGAAAAATACTATTGAGCGCTACAAGTCCTGCAGCATATTCGCGGTTTCCTTCTGCCAATTCATTCCAAACAATAACCATTGCAATGCACCGCGCCAGTCCGATCAGAATTAATCCAACCATATATTCAGGATAACCCTGTAAAAAAATAATTGCCAACCCAAACATTAATATCGGACCAATGACCCAATTCAATAAAAGCGATACACCTAAAACTTTCGTGTCACGGAAAACTTCACCCATGTTTTCATAACGAACTTTCGCCAATGGCGGATACATCATCAAAATCAAACCAATTGCTAATGGAATATTTGTTGTTCCGCTGGAAAATGAATTAATGAATCCGGAGGAGGACGGAAAAAGAAAGCCAATTCCTACTCCTATTGCCATTGCTAAAAATATCCACAATGTTAGATAACGGTCGAGGAAACTTAATTTTTTTCTTTCTGCAGCCGGAGCACAATTAGATGAAGACATATTTCGTATTTTATTATTTATTCTATTATTTTTAAATAAATCAAAATGTAGTATAAGCCGGTAAGTATAAATAAAATTCCCGCCAAAACCCTCATTACTTTTTCGATTCGTTGAACTGCCTTAAAATACTTTCCTACTTTTTGCATACTGAATGCTATTAAAAAAGTAAAAAACAAAACTAGTGATCCGGCTCCTAAAGCATAGAATAACGGCAATGAAAAACCGATGCTGCTTTTTATACTCATTGGAATCAGAACTCCAAAATACATTGCGCCGCTATACGGACAAAAAGCCATAGCAAATAGAACTCCAAGCAAAAAAGAACCAAGCAGCCCTTTATCTTTAAATCTATCCTGAAGCTTTTCTGTGAAATTTGTTTTGCCAAGAAAATCAAGTTTGATAATATTTAGCATAATCAAACCAATTATGACCATTACCGGTCCGATAATCTTTTCCCCGTTCCCTTGAAAAAATTTCGCTACATGAAACTTACTAGCTCCCAATATTATTATTAATGCAATTATAGTATATGAAAGCGCTAACCCCAATGTGTACAACAGTCCGCTCAACAATATCTTCTTCCTCCCGGAAAGCGTTTTAGCAATATAAGCAGTTGCTGTAATATTAGTTGCCAAAGGGCAGGGACTGATAGCAGTTAAGACACCCAATAACAGAGCTGAAATAATGGGAAAATTCGAATTATCAATTAATCGATGAAGAGTTTCCATTTTGCTTTTTTAATTCGTCTTCGATCAGTATTTTTAATTCCGGAATAAATTGTTTTGCATCATTTGCTTTTTCGAAGGCAAAATTGCTCCAGTCTGAAATGTTATCTTTCCCATTAATCACATTGTTGACCATTAGAGCCGTTCCTGTGGCTTGAAACTTCTCTGCTAATGTTGCATTCTTTTCTACATCTACATCAATAATTGAAAATACGATAGCTCCTGATTTCAATTGTACCGAAAAATATTCATCCAGTGCAGCTTTGGTATTTGCTTTCATATTTTTGCAAGTTTCACATTGTCTTGTACCATGAAATGCATAGACTTCCAAATGATTTTTACTTGAGCCTTTTGTTATTGCGACCTTAGCATCAGGCATGCTACAACAAGATTTACTGCCTTCTTTGCACTTGCCGGAAAGATCCGGAACACATGACGTTTTACTAACACTCAGAGAATCTGATGAAACATCAGCCGCTTTTATTGGAAGTCCTACAGCTTCCCAAGCATTCATGCCGCCTTCCATATTTGCAATATTAATGAACCCTCTGCTTTTTAAAAAATCAAAAGCTTTTGCGCTTCTTCCACCTGCACGACAGGCTAAGATTACTAGTTTATCTTTGGGTATCTCAGTTAAACGATTTTCCAATTCTCCTAAAGGAATATTTTTAATTTCTTTAACATCATATGCTTGTTCCACCACTTCATCAGGCTCACGAACATCAATAAGTAAAGCACTTTCTGAAAGGAGTTTTGATGCTTCCTGTACTGACAAATTTTCTTTTTCAGCTTTAAAATCCTTTTGTGAAGAATTCGTATTGCAGGACATAACAAATAATCCCGTCAACAAAGTAAGTACTAAAATTAAATTTTTCATTTCTTTGTAATTTAAGTTATGATTGTATGTTTTGTTCGATGAATTCTTTGCAATACTCCTTTATCATATCCCGAACCACTGCAAATTGTTTGTCAATTTCCGCTTGCGTACCAGTTGCTTTAGCCGGATCAGGAAAATTCTGATGAAACTTTTTTGCTTTGGTAGGAAAATATGGACAACGTTCTTTTGCATTATCGCAAACAGTAATTACAAAATCAAAATCGATATTGAAATATTCGTCTATGTTATTAGAAGTATGATTTGAAATATCAATACCATCCGCCTTCATTGTTTCAATCGCTTTTGGATTGACACCATGAGTTTCCACTCCTGCGCTGTAAACCTCTGCTCGGTCTTTTGCGAAATATCTTAGGTAACCTTCCGCTATCTGACTGCGACAACTATTGCCTGTACATAAAACAAGAATTTTTAATTTCATATTTTTATAAGATGAAGTTGAATAAATAACCTGATAAGATCATGAAAAACGCTATCGTGCCAAAGTAAATAGCAATTAGTTTCACTGACATAACTTTTTTTAACAACATAGCCTCCGGTAATGACAGACCAATTACGCCCATCATAAAAGCTATAGCAGTTCCGAGTGGAATACCTTTTGCCACCAACACTTGTACGATTGGAATAACTCCGGCTGCATTACTGTACATTGGAATACCTATAATTACAGCAAGAGGAACAGCATACCATTGTCCTTTATTTATATACTGTTCAAAAAAGCCGGTTGGTAAAAAGCCATGCATCGCTCCACCAATTGCAATTCCAACTACAATATAAATTGAAACACTTTTAACGATATTGAATGCTTCTTTGAGAATCAATGGAAAACGTTGAATTAGTGTAAGCTTCTCAGCCTTCAACTCTTCTTCTGTCTTCGCATTATCAATAATGTTTTGTACCCAGGGAGAGAGAAGCTTCTCTAATTTCAATTTCCCTAAAGTAAATCCACCTAGAATACCCAAGGCGACTCCTGTTCCAACATATAATGCAGTTACTTTAAAACCGAAAGCTCCTGCAAAAATGGCAATGGCAACTTCATTTACCAAAGGTGCTGTTATCAAATACGTAAATGTAATTCCCAATGGAATCCCCCCTTTAACAAAACCAATGAATAATGGAACAGATGAGCAAGAACAGAAAGGTGTAATTACTCCGAATGCAGAAGCAAATAAATATTCCAAACCAAACATTTTTCTGCGACTTAAATAATTACGCACTTTATCTACCGGGAAATATGAATTCACAATTCCCATTATTGTAGTAATTAAAAAAAGCAAAACAAATATTTTCAGAGTATCAAATACAAAAAAGTTTAATGCTTCACCAAAGCGACTTTGTGAAGAGATGCCAAAAACCGAATTAATCAGCCAATCAGAGAAATATTGCAATGCATCGAAAATGATTACTAATTACATAACAGAAATTTAATTTCTTTAACATTATGAACACTTACTTTTAATTTAATTACATTATAAATTATATACATCGGATATGAAATAATATAATACT